>JAGWBK010000029.1 GCA_021295915.1 Dehalococcoidia bacterium | reverse complement strand
CTTCCAAGCAGGCTGTCGCCGGTTCGAATCCGGTCTCCCGCTCCACCCCAGCTTGAAGCTGGACCCTTAAGGCGTTCGATGGGTGGACTTCACACAGTTGCCCCGATCCATGCCCATCCCCAGGTGACACGCGCGCAATCACGCTGTCGCATCTAACGGGAGTGAACCATCAAGCGCGTCGGATTTCTGCTGAAGGTCAAAGAAGACCTCCTCCCTGAGTACACGGAGCACCATCAGGCCGTGTGGCCGGAGATGCTCGACGCTCTGCGCAGAAACGGCTGGCGAAACTACTCGCTTTTCGCGCGTCCTGACGGCCTGCTGTTCGGGTACTTCGAGGCAGACGAGGACTTCCAGGCTTCCCTAGATGGCATGTCCAACGAGGAAGTAAATGCACGATGGCAGGAGTTCATGGCGCCGTACTTCGAGATTCCGGAGGGCGCCCTGCCCGACCAGATGATGATCGAACTCGAAGAGGTCTTCCACACCGACTGACATTGGCCCGCGGCGAAGGAGTACGGTATGAGGCTCGAAGGCAAGGCTGCAATAGTAACCGGCGGCGCAGCGGGAATTGGAAGGGCAATCTGCGAGCTGTTCGCCTCTGAAGGAGCAAGGGTCGTAGTAGCAGACATCGACCGGGACGGTGGTCAGCAGACTGTTGACCTCATCAGCGACGCGGGGGGCACAGCAACGTTCGTCGCCACAGACGTGTCGAACGAACCCGAGGTCGAAAGGCTGGTCGAAGCCGCAGTGGACGCCTATGGGGAAGTGAACGTCCTGGTGAACGACGCGGCGGCGTTCGTGTTCGGCACGGTCGAGCAGGCCTCTGACGCAGACTGGCAGCGGGTACTGGGCGTCAACGTACTGGGGCCCACGTACACGGTCAAGCACGTTCTGCCCCACATGCGTAATGTCGGGGGCGGCTCCATCGTGAACATAGCATCAGTGTCGAGCTTTATCGCGCAGCCTGCGTTCGTCCCATACAACACGTCAAAGGGGGCGCTGCTTCAGCTCACGCGCTGCCTCGCCCTGGATCTCGCACCGGACAACATACGGGTCAACTGCGTCTGTCCGGGCGCGATCCTCACGCAGGCGACCGAACAGCATCGCCAGTTCACCGGCGAGGAACGCGAGCAGTTCCTGGCGGACGCGGCGAACTCCAACTTCATGAAGAGATTCGGCCAACCCTCGGAGATCGCCTACGGCGCGCTGTTCCTGGCGTCCGACGAGTCGTCATTCATGACGGGTCAGCCCCTGGTGATAGACGGAGGCGCGACCGCCCAGTGATATAAGTGCCGGGAGCGGCCCGTAGCCTTCTTCAGAGCTAGCTGATCCGATGACCGCCGTTGGTCCTGTAGTCCGAGTTAGGCAACTCTGATGAGAACGCAGAATAATAGGCGGGTCTGCTGCGCCTGACACTATCGGCGGGCTCGGGCGCATCGTCGAACTGAGGGTCGCGAATTGGACGAGACCATTCATCGCTCCGTGCCTGAATGAACGCCGGCCTGCCACCCATCGCCGGAGCCCCGTTGGGCCTCATAGGTGGAGCCGAACCCCGTCCTGCAGCTCGTGGCTCGAATACCGTTCCAGTGCCGGCAGCCCCAAACTGAGGCCCCGTGGTCGGCCTTCCAGCTTCTGGTTTCGTTTGCGTCCTCTGTTCCCTTCTGGCCCTCCGTCTGTTCTTGAAGTAGACGAAGATGCCCGATGTCATCCTGAGCAGGAGCTCCAGCGAGACTACGAACGCGAGGTAGTAAGCCATGGAGGTCACGGTCTCCCACTGGAGAGCAGCCTCTCTCACACTCTCGGTCGATTCCACGAGGCGAAGTACCGAGTTATCGATCAGCATGATACCGAGAAGGGCGAAGGGGAGAATCTTCGAGATATCTGTAGCAAGGGCCTCCTGGTAGTACGATGAAATCCGGATCGCCCCCACGACTCCCATGGCGACAAGCATCACGACTTCAACCGACTGATTTCTGCTCAGGAAGTAGAGCAGCACCGCCATGATGAAGAACCAGAAGAAAACGAACACTGGATAGAGCACCAGGCACTTGACCGTGTAGAAGATTACGCTGATGGTCTTTCTCAGGGCCGGACGCTTGGCCTGGTTGTGCTTCTGCAGATCCAGGGTGAAGATGTCCTTCCGCGCCAGTAACCTGTAGAAGTTAAACACGAACACACCGTAGACGGTAATGCCGCCTATGATCAGCGCGAGCGGACCCAGGATGGCCATCGCTTCAGTCAGGTCGATCGTCAACTGTGGAAGTACCATAACAACACTCGCGCATCGATTGGATGGATGACTGAATGCATCTTAGGAATGCGCGAGGCTGTGCGGCTAGCGCTATTTGGTGTTGGGGATGACCAAAACCGGACTCGTCACGATTGGCGGAGTGACCCACCCCTTACCTGCAACGAGCTCAGGAGAATCCTCGATGCGGCAGCGACGTCATCCACGGCTTGATCGAACACTTCCACGTTGGCCCTGGATGGCTTTCGATATCCGCTGATCTTGCGGACAAACTGGAGAGCGGCCTCCCTGATCTCGTCGTCCGTGGCCTCACGTTCCGAGCTCCTGAGCTGCTTGATACTCCTGCACATGGTCTTCTTCTTTCTGCTTCAGCCGTTGAACTCATAGATGGTCACGTCATCAGTGTGAAACACCGGAGTCAGATGCTGACTCAGGTCGCCCTCGAACTTGGCGATGCCTCGGTCCGGGTAGTACAGCCGCTCGACCTGGCCCACGTAGACGTACTTCACACCGTATTGCGTGAGCAGGTCAACCGCTTCCAACACGTTTGTGGTCGAGTAAATCCGGTCCACGTCGCGAATTCTTATGTCGACTTGATTGCGATATCCCCACCGCTGCTGCTGCTGATGCCAGCGCCACCCGACAACGCTGGGAAGTCCGGTATGAATCGAAACTCTCCCGCCCCATCGATACAGCGGTGTGTTTGCTTCAAGAATGACCGGTGATCCCTGTACGTTCTCTCTCAGCCAGTGAACACCTTCGAGATCTGACTCCAGATCTATTGCCCCCTCACGGTCCAGGTATGTCGTACCGGGTACGTAGGCCAGTCCATCGAGTGTCAGTGGGACCCGGTCAGAGTCGAATCGATCCCGAAGCCTGTCTTGCGTGCCCAGAACCGTGAACACGGCGGAGCAGACTACCAGTACCACAAGACCAACCACCCATGTACGGCGGAGTTTCAGGCCCTGAGTTGTCAGGCCGAAAAGAGACCCGGTCATACGCCATGCGAGATACGCAGATCCCAAGGCGATGAGTACCCACACCTGCATGTAGAACTTGAACACGCTGTTCATCCTTTCGATGTCGCCCTCGACCCTCACGAAGTCGAGCCCGATGACGATAGCGAAAGCGGTGCCTAGCAGGAGTGCGACGAAGGCAACTGCCGGTGCCTCATGACTCCGGCTGGCGAGAGCCCTTAGGCCTACGGTAGCGATCAGGGTGAGCAGCACCCCCACGACGACCACGGTTCCCCAGCCAGAGCCGGAGAGGAGCGCGGTCAGCAGGAATCCCAGCAGCAGGGCGCCTGAAACGGCAGTGAGAACGAGGGCGGGACCGATGTGCACATTCAGTCCTGACACCGAAGCAGAGTCCAGAACTGCATCCACCGCCAGGGCACGGGAGAGCGAGCCCGAACCACGCAGGACTCCGTTCCACGCGATCGCTAAAGCGCCTCGGAGCTCCCAGATCAAATACGACCCGATCACGTACGCGAACAGTCCCAAGATCGCCAGGAACTGCCACAGCGTAGTCTGGTTTGTCGTCTGTTCGACACCAAGGAAGAATGTCTCGTTGGTCATGTGGAACGGCAGGAAGGCTGCGAAACCAACTGCCAGTACGAACACCGATTTGGCAGCAGTCCTAAAGATCACGCCGCCAGATATGCCACCCTGCGTGAGGTACTCTGCGAGCCCAATTGCCGCGAATGCGAACAGAAGATACGTTGGGTAATCCCAGGTGTTCAGGAGCCTGAGAGCACCAACTGATACACCCAATAGGACCAGCGCTAGAACGTGTCCGGGGCTCCATACGTTTCGCAGCGAGCCATTGCGCGCCAGTCCTAGCACCACTGACGCGGACAATCCGATGCATAGCAGCGTGAACGGCAGCACCCACAGGTGGGCGTGCGGATCGGCAAAGAGGAAAGTGAAGAACGGGAACTCGGTGATCTCGTGACCTGGAGGGTCGGGAGGCATCATGCGACTGGAGCGCCAGAAGTCGAACTCGCCCACTGGAAGCCCCTGCATCAGTGCCTTCCACGCTGATTGCGCGATCTGGATCGCACCGTCCAGGTTGCCAATGACTGTGACGAACACAAGCCCGACCAGTCCTGCAATCACGGGTGACAGACCGGCAGGCTCACCCCTGGAACTTCGGACCCACGAGACAAGCGCATGGACGACTGAATACGAAAGCGCGGCGGTCATGGCAAAGAAGGTCGGCACCGCGAGGTTCACAGCGACGTCAGGGATGATGCCGGTTAGGTGAATCAGAGTGGATACGAGGAACTGCCCCCAGTAGTAGTAGTTGAGGTATCCACCTGAGAACCACGGATCGTAGGGCGGCATGTGGACCGACTTCATCACGGCGTTCAGGTAGGCCATGTCCATCGGCTTCTCACCGCCCCTGTACGGGTGCCACAGGTCTGGATTCGCCATTCGGATGGCGACGAAGGCTATGAACGCCGCGAGGAATATCAGTTCGGCGACTGCAACTGTCTTCCAACGCCTCTTCAGAAAGTCGGCGATCGCAGCGCGATTGGCGATGAGCAGCACGGCGTTAATTGCGGCAAAGACTATCAGGACCGCGAAGGCGGTCGTCCTGTTGAATGCCATCAACTCGAGGCTCGCGAGCAGCCATATTCCAAGTCCGACGATCAGCAGCCCCAGGGCCTTGGACATCAGCCAGCCCCGGTCTACAAATGGCCTGAAGACAACGAATGCCAGCGGCGCTGACGACAGCGCAATCACCTCGACGACGACAATCCAGAGCAGCGCGGGGGCTTGTTCAGCGACCCCGCCGGTGTCGACGATTTCACTCCACGTCCCGCCTGCCTGGCGGTCAGCTGCCTCATCCGGGGTCAGCATCAGTTGCCTGCCAGCAGCAGGTGGGTCCGGTAGCGCAAGCGGGTCGACCACCGGGTAGCCGCCAGAGCCATCCTCTATCCGACGCATGATCTCATCGGCGTCGAGCCGCTCCACGTTGCGGAAGACCAGCACCTTGGGATGGTCGTAGACTGAGAAGCTCTCGTCGGCATAGCCGAGATTTATCGAAACAGGGTATGGTCGTGCTTCAGACAGGTCGCCCGGGGGCGGCAGATCGGGCCGCTCGAAGGTCTCATCTACGAAGCCAATCCCGAGCAGGTTCGGATACGACGTGAAGTGGGCCTCCAGTGTGTAGCCGAGTTCGCCTCTAAAGAGTTGACTGTAGAACTCCCTGCTAACCGGGTACCTGTCAGACAACCGGGAGACCGTCCCGTACAGTCTATTGCTGTATTGGACTATGTAGTCCCCTTCCGACAGCAGGTCACTCATGCGGCTGAACTTCGAGGGGAGGTCGTACTCGTATATGGGTAACTCTTCGATTTCGTACTCGTAGAGTCCGGGCAGGCCCTCCTCCCAGTGCTCCTTGAGAATGACCGAGCCTCGGGGAACGTTCGACTGGATCCACTCGGATGCCAGAACCGCCGGGTGTACCTCGGAATAGATGCCGCTGTATGAGACTCCGTAGAACGCAGTGGCAGCGACGGCCAGCGCAGCAACGACTCCCAGCGAAAACTTCAAAGCAGGCTGTCTGCTCCTGCCCCATGACCAGACATCCACAGCCATCATGGCTCCGAACAGGACGAGCACAGGTGTAATCGGAAGCATGTAACGCATGAACTTCACGTCGAATGCTCCGACTATCAGGAAGTACGGGATCGCCCACGACAGAAGCACAGCGTTCAGTCTCGTGTCCAGAGACCGGACTGGCACTGTGGCGACGATTGCCCCGACCGCTATGGCCGAAGCCAGCAGGGTCGCCAACATGCTGCTCGACAGGATGAGAATCCCGGCCGGCAAAACGAGGCCAATCACGAGATAGGGAACCGCAAACCATGTCCTGAGACCCTTGAGCGCCGCGTAGAGAGTCCCCACGACAGCCACTGCACCGAGGGGCAGACCCAGACCCCAGCGCGCGAGCTGCTGACCGTGGTACAGATAAGGCGTGGTGTCGATGTACTGGCGGGTGTACGGATAGTCCCGAATTCTGCGGACCATCTCGGACTGCTCGGCGAAATCAGCGTAGAACTGCCTCCAGTCCAAGAGGGCATAGGGCTGGGCCAACAGGAGTGCGCCAATCATCACGCCCAGTCCGATTGTCCCCGCCTTAGTGCCAGCGGATAATCTGTCAAAGAAGGCTATATTTCGGCGCGATTCAAGGGGAACAAGTCCGGTCACGTAGATGAAGTGGGCAACGACATACGCGGCCAGGATCGGGGCTACGCTTATCTTGGTTGCTAGGGCGAGGCCTATGCACAGTCCGGCAAACGCGGAGTCGGTGTACCGGCCCCACAGCACGACTCTCAGCAGGAAGAAAAGTGTGGCCGTGGCGAACAGCGCCATGAGCGTGTCGACGGCGAAGAAGTGGCTGAGCTGAATGTGGATGACTGAGAAGGCGACAAGCCCGGCTGCCAGAAGGCCGGTCATGCGTGACCAGATCGCCCTTCCAATCAGGTATGTGACCAGGATCGTCACGACGTCTGCCAGGGCAGAGACAGCGCGTGCGGGAACCCTGAGGTCGTCAAACCCGATCACAGGCAGATCGCTAAAGAGTATCTCGACAAGCTTGATGAGATAGAGAGGGAAACTGCCGTAAGGGAACCAGCCAGGATTCCACGGACTCTGCTCCGCGTCCAGCAGCACCGAGAGATCGCTCAGAGGGGGCAGCTCGATCTCGATGACCTTGAAGAGAATCGCCCGCTCGTCTGGATGGGGTGTCCATCCAAACCCCTCGTCCCAGTTCAGTCCGTACAGCCGAAGGGCGAGTGCGGCCAAGAGAATTACGGTTAGGACAATGGTCGAGCTTCGGCGGCTTAGGTCTGTTACCCCTGACGGAGTGTCATCACCAGCGGAAAAGAAAGAGCCAAACCGGCCCATCAAACCACTCCGACGCACCGTGTCCGATGCTGGGCCATCAATCATCAGCCGTCAGCAGGAAAGTAAGGAGACATGCAGGACTTCAGGAACGCGCGATCAACGCATCCACTTCGGCCCTGTACGGCATAGCCTCCTGCGCCCCGCTCTTGGTGACGGCAAGAGCGCCGGCTGCTGACCCGAACTTCACTGCGCCCGCAAGGGATTCACCCTCTGCCAGAGCAATCCCAAGTCCGGCGGCGAAGGCGTCTCCGGCCGCTACTGAGTCGATGGCATCGACGTTGAACGGTGGAACGAGCCCACTCTCGTCACGAGTCAGGAAGAAAGCCCCACCTGAGCCCAGTGTTACGACCGCTGCCCGAACCCCCTGCTCAACAAGGACCTTAGCAGCACCCTCTGCCGAAGTTGGATCGGTAACGGCTATGCCAGTCAGAAACTCGACCTCAGCCTGGTTTGGAGTCAGCACATCGCAGAGGCGATAGGCTTCATGACCCATTTTGAGCGCAGGAGCCGGGTCCCAGACGACAGTCGCTCCCCACTCTTTCGCGAGTGCCACCGCACTCAACGCAACGTCAAGCGGTGTCTCAAGCTGCAGCAGAAGTACATCTGCGCCGTCGAGCGCGTCATCGACTGCAGCTACCTGCGCATCGTCACACGCCAGGTTGGCTCCATAGACGGCCACTATCATGTTCTCAGCCTGCTCGTCCAGCAGGATGAGGGCGACACCTGAAGGATTGTCAGGATCAACCGCGACGCCAGAGACATCAATGCCCTCAGATCGCATTCCTTCGAGCAATGTAGGCCCGAACTGGTCGTCGCCGACACGGCCCACCATGCGCACCTCTGCGCCGAGGCGGGCAGCCGCGACGGCTTGGTTGGCACCCTTCCCACCGGGCGCGGTGTGAAAGGAAGTCCCAAAGATTGTTTCACCAAGGTTGGGCATACGCTCGGACGTGGCCACGAGGTCCATGTTGATGCCGCCCAGCACCACGACAACCGGAGAGCGTGAGGCATTCATCCGACGTAACCTCCATCCAGCAGGTATTCGAGCACCCTGGCAACACCGTCATCTTCCATCGAAGGAGCGACGAGGTCTGCAGCAGCGATGGCCTGCGGCACTCCCCCGTCGACTGCTACGCCAAGACCGGCGGTGCTGAGCATCTCTATGTCGTTGTACCCATTTCCAAACGCGAGTGTATCGCTGGGGTCTATGTCGAGATGATCGCACAGCCACTCGATCGCCTTGTCCTTGCCGGCGTCGGGATGCAGTATCTCGCAGAAGTACGACAGCGATCTGGTGACGTACAAGGCGCCGTCGAACCTGTCATTCAATTCGACCTCCAGAGATTCTATCGCGTCGTCGTCACCTCTCACGACGAGCCTCGTCATTGGCCCGGACCTGATCTCATCCTGTTCTACGACACGGATCGGTATGGAGTTCCGCTTGCCGTAGTCCAGCGCCCACTCCGACATCTCTACTACGAATATATCGTTGCCGTAGTAGGCCATGACATCGAACTCGTCCCTGCCAGACAGAGCGTCGAGGGCGGTCTCTGTCATTTGCGAGGTGAGCGGAGTGTGCCAGAGCAGGTCGCCGCTAGGCATTGCGACGTGTGCGCCCTGGAATGTGATAATCGGGCACGTCAGGCCAAGGTCGGTGGAGGCGTTCAGCGCGCTGAGGAACGTCCTGCCAGTCGCCAGTGTCACGTATGCGCCGCTCTCACGCACGCGGTCGATGGCGTTCCGTGTGCGCGAGGAGATCTGCCGCTCACGGTCGCGAATGGTGCCGTCGACGTCAAGCGCGATCAGCCTGAAGCGCTTGTTCATCTGCACACCGCTCCATTTGGGTCTGTGATACCATTCCGTCGGCGTTCCATGACACCATCAGCGGGGTTCGGCATGTTTCGATTCACTCCACGAAGGGCACTCTGGACCATTGTGGTGCCGATAGTAATCACTCTCCTGATCCTGGCGCTCAGGGACGGCCCCTGATAGGGCGCCGCTGACATTCTAGCCTAGCACCTGCCAAGTGTGAACGGAGGATAGTATGACGGACAGGGCGCGAGTTTTGGTGACTGGCGCCGCCGGACAGATCGGCGGCATCATCCGCAGCAAGTTGGCATACAGGTGTGACCTGGTTGGTCTTGACATCGTCGACTGCGGATGGCCCGAGTCGCACGTCGCCGACCTTGGCGACATCGACTCGATCACCCCGGCATTTGAGGGCGTGGACGTCGTCGTACACATGGGCGCAGACCCAAGCCCGCAGGCCACCTGGGAGTCGACACTTAGCAACAACATAGTTGGAACCCGCAACGTGTACGAGGCTGCCAGGCTGGCAGGAGCGAGGAGGGTGATACTCGCCAGCACCAACCACGCAGTGGGGTTCTACCCGCTCAAGGACGACCCATACAAAGCGATATATGACGGTCGGCTGGCAGAGGTCAGACGGCCTTTCAGGATGCTGGACGACAGGGACCTCCGTCCCGACAGCCTGTACGGAGTTAGCAAGGCGTTCGGGGAGTCCCTGGGCAGCTACTATCACGACCAGTACGAACTATCCATCATCTGCCTCCGAATCGGCTGGGTAATGACACCGGACGACCCGACCTTCCATCCGGCCGCCCTCTCCCTGTGGCTCAGCCACCGCGATGCGGCGCAGCTCATCCAGAAGGCCATCGACGCTCCACCTTCGGTCGGTTTCGCAATCGTCTATGGAATGTCCAGGAACGACCTTCGGATCTGGGACATCGAGGCCGGTGAGAGGATCATCGGTTTCTCCCCTGAGGACGGTTCGGGTGAGGAGTGGACTCCTGTCGAAGGCGCCCGGGGATTCATGGGGTAGCATTCCGATGACCTGGGAGATTCGAGCCGGAGCTTCACGGCAGACTGACACCCTGGCCGAACTGCTCGCAACTGGCGGGACGATACCAGTTGCGGGAGTCTTCAACCCGCTTTCGGCGCTCATCGCCGAGGAAGTTGGATTCAAGGCGCTGTACTTCTCAGGGGCGGCGTTCTCAGCAAGCCTGGGAATCCCGGACATCGGTCTTTTCACATTGGACGAGCTTACCCAGGCTGTCAGGTGGGTGACGCGAGCTACCAGCCTGCCGTTGATCGTTGACGCTGACACCGGTTTCGGAGAGGCGATCAACACCTACCGGACAGTCAAGGAGCTTGAGGCTGTCGGGGCCGCTGCGATCCAGATCGAGGACCAGGTTATGCCCAAACGCTGCGGACACCTCGACGGCAAGCAGGTCGTGAGTCCGGACGAGTTCTGCACCAAGGTCAGAGCAGCCGCCCAGGCACGCAGCTCCGCGCTGATCGTGGCGAGGACCGATTCCAAGGCAATCAACGGCATGGACGACGCCATCGACCGGGGACGAATGTACCTGGCCGCAGGCGCAGACATAATCTTCCCGGAGGCGCTCGAGACCGCAGGCGAGTTTCGACACTACTCTGAGTCTGTCAGCGGCCCCCTGGTTGCGAACATGACCGAGTTTGGGAAGACTCCCTACCTGAGCGTTTCCGAGTTCGGAGCGCTTGGTTACCACCTGGTGATCTTCCCAGTGACATCGCTCAGAATCGCGGCCAAGTCGATGCGGACCGCGATGAGAGAAGTCCTCGAGAACGGCACGCAGGCCGGTATGCTAGACGACATGCAGACGCGCTCCGAGCTGTACGAGTTGATCGGTTACCAGGACTACGAGGGACTGGACTCGAAACTGTCCGCTTCCCCCATTGAAAGCCATCTGTAGGCAGGCCAGGACACGATGACCGAAAGCGAAACGAACCAGACAGCTAAAATCGGAGACGAGGTACGCGTCCACTACGTCGGCACGACCGAAGGGCAGCAGTTCGACTCATCCAACGAACGGGGCGAGCCGCTGGAGTTCGTGCTCGGGGCGAGGCAGGTAGTGGCTGGATTCGAAAGCGCCGTGCTCGGCATGACCCCTGGTGAAAAGAAGACGGTCACGATTCCCGCAAGCCAGGCGTACGGACCCCACAACCAGGACATGATGCTGGAAGAGGACATTTCAGCGCTTCCCCCAGGAGTCGAATTGGGCGTCACTCTCGTAGGTCAGGACGCTGAAGGCCAGCAGCTACGGTTCGTGGTAATCGACATAGTCGATGGCCGGGCGATACTGGACGCCAATCACCCGCTGGCCGGGCGCGACCTCACGTTCGACCTGGAACTGGTGGAAATCGTCGAGGACGGTGGCGCTGACGAGGTCGAACTGCCCTGGAGCACCGGCGGGACCTAGTCCACCGCGTACATCGCAAGCTTCTCTTCGTCGAATTCTACCCCGAGGCCCGGTGCCTGTGGCAGCACGATCTGCCCGTCTTCGACCTTCGGCTCCTTGGTGAACATGTCGAACGTCCAGGGCATGTGCTCTACGGTGAGACCATTGGGCGCCGCTGCTACCGCGTGTACAAGCACTTCGGTGGCGAGGTGGCTGACCACCGGCAGATTGAAGATCTCCGCCATGTGGGCGACCTTCATGAATCCGGTGAGTCCCCCTACCCTGAGCAGATCGACCATCACGATGTCCAGCGACCTGTGCTCGAGCATGTGCCTGAACGGAATCGTGCCGTAGTGGTACTCGCCGGTCGCGATCGGCGTGTCGAGCGCGTCGGCGATACGCGCGTAGCCTTCATAGTCCTGGTGCTGTATCGGGTCTTCGAGCCAGAACAGACCGAAGTCCGCCATGAGGCGTCCGATACGCATCGTCGTGTTGATGTCCCACCCCTGGTTGATGTCCACCATGAGGTCGACCTCGTCGCCAATCGCGGAGCGCATCACCCTCATGCGCTCTATCTCCTTGGCGTCGGTGTCCTCGCCGCCCATCCTGAACTTCATGGCCTTGAAGCCCTGTTCAACGAGGTCAGGGCCTGTCCTGGCAAGCATGTCAAGGTCGTAGGTCCTCCAGAGATGTCCGCTCGCATACGTAGGAACGCGGTCGGCAAATCCTCCCAGCAGCCTGTAGATTGGCTGACCGAGAGCCTTGCCGCGAATGTCCCAGAGCGCGACGTCGATGGCCGATACCGACCTCGTCACCAGCCCGGCAGGAGAGCCGCTTCCACCGAGCGCCATGAGGTGGGCATTGATCTGCTCCACCATCATCGGGTCTGAGCCGATCGTCTGTTCGGACAGGCTGTCCATGGACTGCTTCAGGGCCTTCAGCATTACGTCTGAGGCGAATCCGGCATAGCCGATACCCTCGATGCCGTCATCGGTTCTTAGCTTGAGCGTGACAAAGCTGGCAGCAACGCTGCCGGGGCCTGAGGATAGAGGTCCTACAGTTCTCGGAAGTGCAACGACTCCCGTTTCAAATCCTGTGATCTTCATTGAGGGGTGCTCCAAACTGGGCTGGGTGGCGGAAATTCGGGCCAATTCTATTGGCGGGCCTGACATCGGTCAACCGGACCAGACCCGTCACCGACTAAGGTCTGTTGACCTCAAGTCGCACACGCCGCGTAAGACGCCGTATCCACATTGACACTAGTCTGTCAGAGTGCACTACTAATAGCGAAGCGGCCATCATACGTAGGACCCACAATCTGGACACCTTTAGACGGACGCGCGGATTCAACCAGTATTGACTTCGGACGACTCGTTCGAGCGTCGCCAGTCCCATCAGCAAAGGCCATATCGCAGAGAGACGAAGACGGACGCACGATTGAGGAATGGCGACCAAATAGCGTTCGGCCTCCGAGAAGTGGTCGAGCGCAACTTCAATGCCACGCGCCAGGACGGGCCTGGCAGCCAGGCCGATCCGCGGGTCTGTCAAGTCCTGGGGAGTAAGCCCAATCTCGCTCAGCCACTCGCTTGGCAGATAGCATCGCCCTGAATGCAGGTCCGCCGCCAAGTCTCGAAGCACGTTCGTCATCTGCAGGGCCTGTCCGAACCTCACTCCGATCGCAGACATCTCTTCCAGGTCCCAACTCCGAAGGGCCTCCGTATGGGTCACCGTGATTCGGGTCCAGAATTCTCCAACACACCCGGCGACAAGGTATGTGTAACTGTCCAGCTCGCTGCGACTCTCCAGTGAACGCATCTGTCCAGAAGCGTCAGGCGGGAATCGGGTCAGGTCGAACTCCATTCCGTTCGTAAGCCTGGTCACAATGTTGGTTACGAGATACCTGTCGTTCTCGTTTAGATTGGAGAGCATACCGATCGCACTTGGAATTGATTCCAGCAGGTGGTATTCCGCTGCGGCAAGCTGATGCTCTGACAACGAGACCAGGTTATCCAGCCGGCCACCATCTGTTCGGCGGGACCTAACGACTTCCCGAAACGCCAGCAGACCGCCGAGACGCTCTTCCGGCGACAACGCCTCGGTGTCCGTAATAGTATCGGCCGCCCTGGCAAGCAGATAGGCGAGCCCAACTGGCTCCCTGAGGGTGCTTGGGAGCACCCGGATCGACAGGTAGAACGCTCTCGACACGCGCTTGAGAAGCGGCAGAAGCTCCAGCGGTTCGGAAGCGGTCCTGAATTCGCTCTTCGGGAGGGGTTCCTGCTCCTCGTCGGCCGACATCACACCGCTGGAGCCACCCTCGTGGCGAAGTGCTCCATCGTGCGTATGCAGTCATCGATGTCGGGAGTACGGAAGTCGAACGTCAACTGATCTATACCAATCTCCCTGCAGGCGCCGACATCTTCGATGACCTCGCCGGTGGACGCAATGAGCGCTCCGTTGGAGCGGTTGGCAGGCCCTTCGTCGATCCCTAGGTCAGTGAAGTGGAGTGTCCTCTTCAGAGACATTGTTATCTCCGATGGGTCCCTTCCAATCGACTCGGAGTACTCGCGCATATAGGGAAGGTGGCGGGCGACAAACTCGGGGGTCTGCCGGGTCGGGTGCCAGGCATCGCCATATTTGACGGTCCGCCTGACTGCTCTGCGAGTATGCCCGCCAACCCAGATCGGAATGTGGCCGTCTCGCACGGGTTTGGGAGCGAAGTAGATGCCGTCGAAGTCGTAGTGCTCACCGTGGAACTCTGGCTCCTGCTCGGTCCAGAGAGTCCTGAAGATCTGTAGATACTCGTCCGTAACCGGCCCTCGATCCGGATATGAGGCGCCGAGAACGTCGAACTCCTTCTCCAGCCATCCGACTCCAACGCCGCACACTGCCCGTCCGCCGGTTAGCACGTCGAGCGTCGCGTACATCTTTGCCTGGAGTATCGGGTTGCGATAGGGGACGATCGCCACGGTTGTTCCGATGTCAATCGTCGAGGTGGAAGATGCGATGTAACTCAGGATTATGAAAGCGTCGAGCTGTGGGTCGTTGGGTCTGGAAACGAAACGCCCATCCGGAGTGTATGGGTACTGGTCTGTCTCATCTACGGGTAGGACAATGTGGTCACCCACCCAGACCGACTCGAACCCGAGGTCTTCTACGGCCTTGGCGAATTTGACCAGCTCATCGCCGTCGGTGCTCTTCGGGAGTGCAAATCCGTATCGCATATGTGACCTTCCTAACTCGCGCGCTTACGAGGCTCTTAATTCGACATTCCCGCAACCAATGACGCCGAGTCCTGTTGCCATACCAGAGACCGGACTGCTACGTATCAACTCGTCCAGATGAGCAATGGAATTCAGCACCAGCCCTGCAGGATGTCATGCGGTCTCGAGCAGTGCCCCAAAGCTGGACAGCAGATCGGTTCCGTGAGTCAGTACTGCAAGGTCATGCTGAGGGACCTGTGTAACCCTTGTCCTGTAGTCATAGCAGTTCGTCATGAACACTGCGATGTCCCCTGGAGAAGTCTTCTCCACCAATGACTTCAGGAATTGTGGACTGTGTGTCGACACAAAGTACTGATTACCGCGGTCGTCGAGGGCAATGCTTTCTGCCAAGTCCTGTGACTGGCTGGAATACGGATAACATTCGGGGTCCTCCAGAACGACAAGCGAGTCCGAATTCGTTCTCAGTGCGGCAATGTGGAACGCCAGCCTCTGCAGGTGCTCCGAAGTCAGATGGTAGGGATGAGAGAAACTGGAGTTCCCATACTCCGTCAGTACCTCGATTCTGTTCTCCTCAGCATTCAGGCCTAGCTTAAGGCCGTTATCCGAGAATAGGGCATTCACTTCATTAGCCAGGTCACTGTCTCTGAGCAGCAGGGACAGAACATTGGCTCCTGAGGGAGGTGACAGGAATCCGCCGGCCTTGACCGGGAAGGTGAACAGGGGTGCAAACCTGTAGAACTTGCAGGTGGGGACAATCCCAAGGGCATCTGCGCCCTGGCTGACAGATAGAGTCAGGCCGTTGCCCATGATTGCGTACGCATTGGGTTCGACCGGTGTGCGAATCGGTTCAGTACCGCGCTCACGTATCAGGCCCTCCTCGCCAACGCCACCCTTGAACCTGCCGTTGACATACCCGAGGACCAGTCCGACTCGCTCCTGAATTCGAAGCTCTCCCCCAAGGAGACGTGACCTATGGAGAGCGATCTCGATAGACCGTCCGAGAAGACCGCCGTGAAAGAGATTGCTGAGGTCATCACATCTGACAAAAGAATCCAGGCTGCCTCCTCGACTGGAGTGGCCCACATAGGAGATCAGCCCGAGCGATTCCAGGATATTGGACTTGCCCGTGTTCGGCTTTCCGATGAGTACGTTGACTCTCCGACAGTTCAGATCAACGTGCTCGACGGACTTGAAGTTCCTGATTTCCAGGTGGTCGAACATGCTATCCCCCGCATGTCAGATGCACAGAAGTGGACCCTCGGTTGAACTCCCCGATGACGGAGTTGCAACCTTCAGAGCGTTCGCCGGAGTGTATCAGAACAGGAAGGAAGCTTCCTGTACGATTAGTGAGACGCTCCACGAGCCGCCTCGGACTCGAACCGAGAACCTACTGATTAAGAGTCAGTTGCTCTGCCGAATTGAGCTAGCGGGCCAGAGTCTTTAGGTAAGCCAGAACCGGTCGTCGGTCAGGCTGGCTAATTCTAGTTACGACTGTCGATAGCAGTCAAGAAAAGCCCTGTCAGGTGCATGTATTCTGCACTGACTATTGGATTGACGCTAGTAATAGCCTGTGCTACCATTTCGTTCGTGAAATATTGCACATTCGGCACCTTCTGCCGCCACCCCCAGTAGCCCTGTCGCAGGCCGCTAGAGACGATGATGTCGAGCGAGAGGGCACAGATCATCTTCCGCGTAGTGGTGGTTGCCGCGGTGGTAGCGGCGTTTGGACAGGTCACCCTGGGAGGAGTGGTGAGGGTCACAAACTCTGGTCTGGGTTGTCCCGATTGGCCTCTTTGCTATGGTCAGATCATTCCCCCATTCAGCGTGCCCACCATGATCGAGTACAGTCATCGATTGTCAGCATCTGTTCTCAGTCTGTTCGTATTGGGTACAGCAGTTCTGGCATGGCTGCAATTCCGCGAAAACCGGGTTGTCATCGGCAGTTCGATCGCGGCACTCGTGCTGGTGGTCGTCGCTGCCATATTGGGCGGTGTCACCGTGCTCACCGAGCTTGAATGGTGGGTGGTGCTGTTTCACCTCGGAATAGCCGAGATGCTCCTAGCTTCCCTGATTGTCGCCGCGATAGGGGGATGGAGCGTCAGCCGTGCCGAAAACGAGTCCGCTGTGGCAAAGCCCGGCGCGACTACCCGGAATCTGGTAATCGCGGCAATAGTTGGCGCATTCATGCTTATTCTGTCGGGATCGTACATGGTCGGCTACGGGGCCGGGACATCATGCGCTACTTGGCCCCTCTGCAGAGGCAGCTTCTGGCCGTCAGATGCGGCGGCCTATTTGATACACATGGGGCACCGCTACATCGCCGCCCTGGTCGGGCTTATCGTTCTGGCCGCGGCGTGGCACGTGATACGTAATTTCCAGGACAACCCTCCCGCGCGGCTCGCGGCACTGGCTGTCATTCTGGTATTTGCGATACAGATAATTGTCGGCGCAGCAGTGATATGGACGAAGTTCGGAGCGGACTTCAAGGCCGTCCACCTGAGCGTCGCA
Source organism: Dehalococcoidia bacterium (assembly GCA_021295915.1). NCBI lineage: Bacteria > Bacillati > Chloroflexota > Dehalococcoidia > Dehalococcoidia bacterium. The sequence goes on along the minus strand of JAGWBK010000029.1, from coordinate 26,565 downwards.
ACGCTTGTCTGGGCGGCACTGGTGACTATGGTCGGGCTTATCTACCTGCCTCAGCAGAAGACGGTTACTGCAGCCACAGCGCTGCGGTTCCAGCAAGCCTAGTCGAGAATACTCAATGGCAACCATGGCAGTAACAGTCAGGAGATCGCAGTCAATACTGCGGGCCTACGTGACGCTCACGAAGCCCAGGATCATATCCCTCCTGGTCTTCACGGCTCTGGGCGGGATGTTCGTTGCTTCCAAAGGAGCTCCCGATCCCCTGCTGACGGTCGTCGTCCTGGCAGGCGGCGCGCTCGCTGCCGGAGGAGCAAACGCTCTCAATCACTTCCTCGACCGAGATATAGACCAGCTAATGACCCGGACCGCGACCCGCCCGGTCGCGAGCGGCACCATCCCACCAGTCAACGCGATGTGGTTCGGCATAGGACTGAACGTAGTTGCATTCGCGATCCTGGCATTGCTCGCGAATCCGCTCAGCGCTGTACTTACGCTTTCAGCAACGCTCTTCTACGTGTTTGTATACACCATGACCCTGAAGAGGAGCACTCCGCAGAACATCGTCATCGGGGGCGCGGCAGGTGCTATCCCTCCGATGGTTGGATGGGTCGCAGTCACAGGCAGCCTGGATCTGCCGGCGCTGTACATGTTTGCAATCGTGTTCTTCTGGACCCCGCCGCACTTCTGGGCGCTGTCGCTGATTATCAAGGACGACTACTCGCAGGCCGGGGTTCCCATGCTGCCTGTAGTCGCCGGAGTCAGTGAGACTAAAAGGTCCATCCTGCTGTACACAGTCCTGTTAGTTGCGCTCACCTCAATGTTCTTCACCACCCAGGCGGTTGGATGGGTATACTTCGCGGGTTCGCTGACCCTGGGAGCAGGTTTCATCTACTCAGCCTACAGGCTGATGCGCAGGCCAGGGATCGAAGGAGCCAAGTCCACTTATCTCTACTCGCTTGCCTACCTCGCATTGCTGTTCGTCATCATGATGGTCGACAGCGTGGTGGCCGTGTGATGGAGAGTTCGAAAGAATGTATAAGGCACCGGTTATGGTAGCTAGAAACGAGTCTGAACACGCTTCAGTAAACGGAGTCAGGAAGGGCGTTCAACCCTTGCCTGAAATCCTTGACTGCCATAGGGTGCTTTGATAGATTTTACAATCGGTGTCACAAGCCATTTCTGAGAAAACAGACACCAGTCAGAGGGATACCCGGAATATGTCCAGAGTGTTAAAGCGCGGTAGGATCCTGATCGGCATTGCCCTGCTGACGCTCGTGTTCGGTTGCACGCCCAACAATCCGCAGTCCACTTTCGATGCGCTGGGGCCAGTCGCCCAGTCGCAGTTGAACCTGTTCTGGATCATTCTGGGAGCAGGCACGGTTGTATTCATCCTGGTTGAAGGCGCCCTCATCTACTCAGTCATAAAGTTCCGCAGGCGAAGAGCGGACGAAATGCCGACGCAGACCGAAGGCAACCATACTCTGGAGTTCGCCTGGACAGCCGCTCCGACTGCCCTGCTCATCGTCGTAGCCATTCCGACCGTCTTCACAATTTTTGATAACCAGGTCTCCCCTGAGCCGCACGCGTTGACGGTGGAGGCTATCGGCCACCAGTGGTGGTTCGAGTTCCGATATCCTCATCCCGACGATCCCACGAAGGAGATCGTATTTGCCAACGACCTCTATATGCCTGTGGACGAGGTCGTGAACGTCAATCTGGACTCCATCGACGTGATCCACAGCTTTTGGATTCCCAAAATTGCCGGCAAAGTCGATATGGTGCCAGGAAATGACAACACCATGTGGATCAAGGCCGACCGAACGGGGGAGTACTACGCCCAGTGCGCTGAATTCTGTGGCGTGCAGCATGCCAACATGCGTTTCAAGGTGTTCGTAGTAACCCGCGAGGAATTCGACGAATGGCTCAGATTCCAGGCATCGCCTGCGATTGAATCGCAGGACCCGCTGATATCGGAGGGCAGGAAACTGTTCTCGAGCGCAAGCGCCGGGTGCAGCGGCTGCCACGCGACCGATTCGGTTGTCGCCAAGGGTACTCCCGGACGCGACGGCCCGAACCTGACACACGTAGCCAGCCGATCGCAGCTCGCGGCCGGTGTCTTTGACAACCTTGGCGAAGACGGCCAGGTGAACGACGCTATTTTCCAGCGCAACCTCAGGACCTGGATTGAAGATCCCGAGGCGGCCAAGACGGGCAACATTATGGCCCGGCGAGGTGCGCCATATATCGACCCAGCCAACACGTTGACGGAAGCTGAACTGTCCGCCCTGGTTGCCTACGTCTCCAGCCTGAAGTAAAGGGCAGCACCTGTGACGCAAATGTTCGGAGGAACTGGATGACGACCATTCCCCTAGCGATTCCAAGGCCAGTCCACCCCTCGGGGATCTGGGACTGGTTGACGACAATCGATCACAAGAAGATAGGCGTTCTGTACGGCGTCACAGCGTTCCTGATGTTCTTCTCAGGCGGCATCGAGGCGATGATCATTCGCGTCCAGTTGATGAGGCCGGAGCAGAACCTCGTCACGCCTGAGATATTCAACCAGCTGTTCACAATGCACGCCACGACCATGATCTTCCTTGGCGTGATGCCACTGTCTGCGGCATTCTTCAATTTCGTAATCCCACTGCAGATAGGAGCGCGTGACGTCGCGTTCCCGCGTCTCAATGCCTTCAGCTACTGGACGTTCCTGGCCGGCGCCCTGATTCTCAAGTTGAGCTGGTTTACACACGCCGCGCCCAATGGTGGCTGGTTCGGATACTCCCCGCTTACCGGGATCACCTACAACACGGGACACGGCATAGACGTCTGGATCGTAGCCCTGCAGGTGCTGGGCGTTGCCTCACTGGCGGCCTCGTTCAACTTCATTGTGACGATAGTAAACATGCGGGCTCCGGGCATGAGCCTGATGCGAATGCCGCTGTTCACCTGGATGACACTGGTGACAGCAATACTGCTGGTGCTGGCCTTCCCGGTCATCACCGTGGCCCTGATCGAACTCCTGTTCGACCGTGCCTTTGGCATGAACTTCTTCAATGTCGTCGCCGGCGCTAACCCGGTGCTATGGCAGCACCTATTCTGGGTATTTGGACACCCTGAAGTGTATATCTTGATATTACCGGCCATGGGTATCGTCTCAGAGGTCTTACCCGTGTTCTCGAAGAAGCCCCTGTTTGGGTATCCGACCATCGTGCTGGCGGGCGTCATCATCGCCTTCATGGGCTGGATGGTCTGGAGCCACCACATGTTCACGGTGGGACTTGGCCCGGTAGCCAACTCGGTCTTCGCGGTAACCACCATGATGATAGCGGTGCCGACAGGCATCAAAGTGTTCAACTGGATGGGAACCATGTGGGGAGGTTCTCTGAACCTGAAGACCCCCATGTTATTCGCAATCGCGTTTGTGTCCATGTTCGTTATTGGCGGTATCAGCGGCGTCATGCACGCCATTGCCGCGTCGGACGCCCAGCAGCAGGACACCTATTTCATTGTTGCCCACATTCACTACGTCCTCTTTGGAGGGGCTATCTTCGCCATCCTGTCGGGCGTCTACTACTGGTACCCGAAGCTTACGGGACGCATGTACAACGAGAAGCTGGGCCAGATCCACTTCTGGCTGATGTTCATTGGGCAAAACGTCACGTTCTTCCCGATGCACTTCACCGGTCTCGATGGAATGCCCCGCCGGATCTATACGTACTACAGCGGGATGGGATGGGACTTCTGGAACTTGGTATCGACATTAGGCGCGTTCATGCTAGCGATCGGGTTCCTGTTCTTCATCTACAACATGTGGAAGAGCTGGACGAAGGGCGAACTCGCAGGGGCAGACCCGTGGGACGGACGGACGCTCGAGTGGTCGATTCCGTCGCCTCCGCCCGAGTACAACTTCGTTGAGATTCCAAACGTACAGGACCGAGACGACTGGTGGGAAGAGAAGCAGCGGCGCCAGCGAGAGGCTACTGAGGTGCCCGTTGTCGCGGGAGCTTCCGATGAGGAAGAAGAGCACCACGACATTCACCTGCCGCAGCCATCGTATTGGCCGTTCTTCGTATCGCTCGGACTTTTCATAGCCGGGTTTGGCCTTGTCTATCTGATGAACGTGGATGCTGCCGGCATCAGGACACTGAACTGGACTGCGCTTACGGCAACGGTACTCGGCGTCGTGATCGGCATGGTGTCTGTCTACCGCTGGTCGTTCGAGCCGGTCAATGACCCTGAGCCGGACGGTGAGCACGCCGCGGCCCACTAACAGCACGGAGGCTACTTAAGTGGCACAAGCTACCGCCGTTCACGGCGAGCATGAACCAACGACAACTGGCCTGAATCACAGGAAGCTCCTGATGTGGGCCTTCCTGGGCTCGGACTGCATGTTCTTCGGTACCCTGATTGCCACTTACCTGGTGTATAAGGGCAAGAGCCTGGTCGGCCCCTACCCTATCGATGTCTTCGACATCCCCGTCACCTCGGTAAGCACTTTCGTACTGCTGATGAGCTCGATGAGCATGGTGTTGGCCTACGCATGGCTGACACGTGGCAACCTCAAGGCGTTCCGCATCTGGTTGGCAGCGACGGCCATCATGGGCACGACCTTCCTCGCATTCCAGGTTTTCGAGTTCCGGGACTTTGCGGTCCACGGCCTCACACCAAGAACGAACCTGTTCGGTACAACATTCTTTACGCTGACTGGTTTCCACGGGGCGCACGTAACGCTCGGAGTCATCTGGCTTCTATCGATTCTCTTCCACTCGTTCAGGAAGGGTGGCGTTACCGCAGAAAAGAATCTCGACGTTGACCTCGCTGCACTGTACTGGCACTTCGTAGACATCGTATGGATCGTGATTTTCACGGTCGTCTACCTGTTCGGTGTATTCGAGGGCTTCCCAGGGGTAGTACCCACAGACGCGGCGCATTGACGCAGTTGGATCTCTAAGTTCCTGCACACTTGACGGTTGCAAACATCTCGGGGGAAGGAATGAGCCAGGAGAACATTCAGGTCGACGAACACGGGGGAGACGCCGCACATACCGGTCACCCTACGCCGTCAACATACTTCAAGGTTGCGATGATTCTGTCGGTCCTGACGGCGATCGAGGTCGGGATCTTCTACATCACTGGTTTGAGTTACGGGATCATTCCTATCCTGGCAGTACTGTCCATCGGCAAGTTCGCCCTCGTTGTGATGTACTACATGCACCTGAAGTTCGACTCGAAGATTTTCACCGGAATGTTCTTCTTCGGCATGATGGTCGCTACTGGCGTCGTATTCGCGCTCATGGCGCTGTTCGGTTGGTTCCTGCTCTAAGATAAAGGTCAGGCCGAAAGTGCTTAGGCAGCATAGCTCGCGATGGCGGCAGTGGAAGGAGATGAGGGATGGGACTCGGCACCGGGTCGCTGTGGACTACATGGCAGGCCGAACCCGAGTCGATAGTCCTGCTCGTGGCCATAGAGGGCCTGTACCTGCTCGGTGTGGGCCCGCTCAGGGAACGCAACAACTGGGCAGACTACGTGGACCCGCGGCAAGTTGCGACTTTCACGCTCGGCGTTCTGGTGCTGTTCGTCGCACTGGTCTCACCGATCAATGTGATCAGCGACAACTACCTGTTCAGCATCCACATGCTCCAGCACGTGCTTCTGACACTGGTGGCGCCACCGCTCCTGATTCGTGGACTTCCCCACTGGTTGATCCGACCACTACTTCGGCCCAACTGGGCATTTCGGACGGCGCGTACCATCACGCACCCGATCGCGGCGTTTCTCGCGTTCAACCTCGTATTCTCTCTATGGCATATTCCAGCGCTTTACAACGCGTCCCTGTCGAACAACATAGTCCACGTCGTTGAGCACATGATGATGATTTCGACGGCGATGGTCATGTGGTGGCCCCTCACGAGCACCATGGCGGAACTGCCGAGGGTGTCTTATCCGATGCAGATGATGTACCTGTTCGGGCTGTCAGTCGCGCAGATAATCGTGTTCGGCGCATTGACGTTCGCAGGGCAGCCACTGTACCAGCACTACGTGGACGCACCTCGGATCACAATGTTCTCTACCCTGACCGATCAGCAGATCGGCGCGATCATTATGAAGATCGGAGGCGGGCTGCTCTTCCTCGGTCTGCTGGTGGTGACGTTTTACCGCTGGTATGGCGAAGAGGAGAGGATGCGCCAGGCCAACCGCAGAAAACGCATGGACTATCTTGAAAACGGAGCTCCCGGACTGGAGGAGACCCCTACATGAGCAAAGAGTTTAAATTCTCCCTACTATTCCCGTTCCTCGCGATCTTCTTGATCGCTCTATATGGTGGGGGACTCGGCACACTCTTTATCGTTCTCGATGAAACGATCGGAATATTTTCAGTCATAATTCTCGGGTCTGCGCTGGTGTTCGGCGTCCCTATAGTCGCCTACCTGCTCACTCGAAACGAGCCGGCGGAGTAACCCGTACCACTGGACCTGACAAGCGCCCCGATCAATGTGTCAGGTCGCGCCAATCGTCCACAACGCGACTTAGGATACAGGATTGGCATGGCGATTTTCCTCGCCGTCGGGACCCTGGTCTTGCTCGGCGGGTGCAGCGACGATCAGTCCGAACCTGAATTCAACGGTACTGTCCTCAAGGGCGCCGAACCCTCTCCTCCATTCGATCTGACCAACCAGATCGGCCAAGCCATCAGCCTGGAGAGTTTTCAGGACCGGGTCGTCGTCCTCACATTCCTGTACACGTACTGCCCCGACGTTTGTCCGATCATCACCTCGCAGCTCAGAGACGTCCAGGACCAGTTGGCTGATGACGGAAGTGGCGTCGAGTTCGTGGCCATAAGCGTTGATCCCGAACGCGACACGGTTGAAGCTGCCCAGGACTACCTCAGGCGATGGAAGATCGAGGAGGAGTGGCAGTACCTGGTAGGCGACCGCGAGACGCTTGAGCCCATCTGGGAGAGCTACTTCGTAGATCCCTACGCCGAAGATTCCGGCGTGCAGGTGGCAACTCCTGAGCCGAGAGGGGCGATAGATGCCCTGAGCGCGGCGATTACAGAGCGATACCTGGTCATCCACTCGGCCCCGGTCTTCCTGATCGACAGGGGGGGAAGTAGACGCGTGGTGTTTACGTCTCCGTTAAGTCCGGAGGAGATCGTTCAGGACGTCAGGAGGCTTCTCCAGTAAGCGGAGAGGGGAAGTAAGGCTCCGGCTGCCGTCAGGCCGCTTCGACGTGCTGCCTGGCGGTCTCGACGATCTGTGTGAAACCACCCGGGTCCTGCATGGCGACGTCGGCAAGCATCTTGCGGTTGACTTCGACACCGGCTTGCCTGAGACCGTGGATTAGGGTGCTGTAGGTCATGCCATTGGCGCGGGCGGCAGCGTTGATCTTGATGTTCCACAGCTTTCGCATATCGCCCTTGCGCTCGCGGCAGGCATGGAGCATGGACTCATTGGCTTGCCTGAACAGCGTGTGTCGTCCACCCTGATGACCCTTGGTCATCTTGAGTATCTTCTTGTGACGCTTTCGCTTTGTAACGCCGCGCTTGATTCGCGTCAATGTAGTTCCCTCTCTGCTCAGACATACAACCGCCCCTGCACTAAGGAGGGGCGGTGTGGAATTCGGGCCCGACTAGGAATTCTAGCAGTTAGCGAAGACCGTAGGGAAGCGCGCGCTTCAACATCTTAACGTCGGACGGGCTCGCTTCGATCTTCTTGGCGAAGAGGCGCTTCGACCTGGCGGACTTCTTGCGCCGAAGGTGACTTCTATGTCCCTTCATTCTGACCAGCTTGCCAGTGCCGGTGATTCTGAACCGGCGCTTGGCGCCTTTGTGTGTCTTTAGTTTAGGCACTAACCTTCTCCGGTTGACGTTCAGACCGCTGCTCGCCCTGAGCAGGCGGCGCTATGGGTGTCACTACCATCGAGAGCATTCTCCTGCTCTCGAATCTGGGAGTACTCTCCAGGGCTGCATCATCAACAAGAGCTTCGGCAACCTTTCGCAGCAACGCCATTCCAATCTCTGGATGATCGTTTTCGCGACCCCGGAACATTACCGAGACCTTGACCTTCGAACCCTGACCGAGCAGGCGCTTCACAAGCCGGGTCTTGGCAAGGCGATCATGCTCACCGATTCGAGTTTTCATCCGCACCTCGCGCAGCTCGTTGGTGGGCTTGGCCCTGCGAGCTTTGCGCGCTTCGCGCTCCTTGCGTGTGGCCTCGTACTTGAACTTTCCAAAGTCCATGAGGCGACAGACTGGCGGTTGCGCGGCGGGAGCGACCTCAACGAGGTCGTATCCTCTTTCGTCTGCAATCGCGAGCGCCTCGCGAGTAGCCATTACACCCAATTGGGTGCCCTCCTCGTCGATGACGCGGACCTGCGGAATTCTTATCTGCTCGTTGGCTCTGTAGTCCCTTGGGGGTATCCTGACACCTCTTTCTTACACTTTCTCAAAATGACATTAGCTCAGGCGCCCACCTGAGTTTTACAGAATATAGCACACACGATGCGAACCGGCAACAAGGCGCCAGACTACTGTACTGCAAAATCCCGGCCCGGAATGGGGTGCCTGAAGCGTGCCCGCGCTCAGCCGGACCTTGATTTAGTTTCTTCGACGATTCTGTCGACTAGTTCGGAGACAGGAGTTGCGCCAAGGTCCTCCCCGGAGCGGAGGCGGACACCGACTGCGTCCGCAGCGATTTCGCGGTCTCCAACAATAAGCATGTATGGCACCTTCTGCACCTGGGATTCACGGATCTTGAAACCCATGCGCTCGTTGCGAAGGTCCGTCTCGGCGCGAACGCCCGCGTCGGCCAGGGTACTTCGGACGGCCTCGGCGTATTCGTGATGCCTGTCCGCGATCGGGATGATCGAGGCCTGAACTGGCGCGAGCCAGGTCGGGAATGCGCCGCCGAAGTGCTCTATCAGCACACCCATAAACCGTTCCATAGAGCCGAAGAGAGCACGATGGACCATGTACGGCTGATGCTCAGCGCCGTCGGCGCCGATGTAGGTCAGTCCGAACCTGCGAGGCAGGTTGAAGTCGAACTGGACGGTCGTGCACTGCCAGAGACGTCCGATGGCATCCCTGATGTGTACGTCTATCTTGGGACCGTAGAAGGCTCCCCCACCCTCCTCAACCTCGTAGGGCATGCCGCGATCTTCGAGAGTAGACCTCAGCGAGCTGGTGGCTACCTCCCACTCCTCCTCGGAGCCGACCGCCTTATCAGGGCGGGTCGAGAGCATGACCGAGTAGTCGGTGAAGTTGAACATATCCAACAGGTGGAACGTGAGATCCAGGACGCCGTTCACTTCGGCCACGATCTGGTCGGGCCGGCAGAATATGTGGGCATCGTCCTGGGTCATTCCCCTGACGCGCAGCATCCCATGGAGAGTGCCGCCGCGTTCGAAGCGATAAACCGATCCCAGCTCCCCGATTCGCATCGGGAGGTCTCGGTAGCTGCGCAGGCCACTGCGGTAGTACATGATGTGGAACGGGCAGTTCATGGGCTTCAGGTAGTAGTCCTGCCCTTCCATGTCCATTGCGGCGAACATGTTCTCCTTGAAGTTCTCGAGGTGGCCGCTGGTCTCCCAGAGCGTGGAGCGCCCGATGTGTGGCGTGTAAACAAGGTCGTATCCCCAGCGGTAGTGCTCCTGCTTCCACAGGTCTTCGACGAGTCCACGAACACGGGATCCTTTTGGATGCCAGATGATGAGACCTGGTCCAGTCTCGTCGTGGACAGAAAAGAGGTCCAGGTCGCGCCCGACCGTCCTGTGATCGCGCAGCCTCGCCTGCTCAAGTCGTTCCATATGCTCGTCGAGCGCTTCCTGGGACTCGAAGGCCGTGCCATAGATTCGCTGGAGCATGGGACGGTTCTCGTCCCCGCGCCAGTAGGCGCCTGCGACGTTCAGCAGCTTGAAGGCAGGGATGCGGCCCGTGGACTCGACGTGGGGACCTGCGCAGAGGTCCTCGAAGTCCCGGTGCGTGTAGGTCGAGATCGCTTCACCCTCGGGGATCTCGGCGATCACCTCCAGCTTGAGAGGCTCGTCTGAGTTCATTTCGTTCATCTGCTCGCGAGAGTACTCCGCGTACTCGAAGGTGTGGTCTTCGGAGATCACCACGCGCATCCGCCGCTCGATCTCATCGAGGTCCTCAGGTGTGAACGGACTGTCGATCATGAAGTCATAGTAGAAGCCGTCTTCAGTCGGCGGGCCGATGGCCAGCTTGGCGTCAGGAAACATCGCTGTGACCACGTCGGCCATAACGTGGGCGGTGGAGTGTCTGATCCTCTCGCGCAGGTAGGCGAGGTCCTGATCTGATTGAAGTGCCATGTGTCGTCTCCTAATTTGCCTGCTCTGATGCTGCGTGGCACATGCGAGTCAGGCGATGGTTCGAAGTGAAGAAAGAGTGGAACACCAGCCCGGAACACACAACAGCCTCTCGCTGCGCCCCGGACCGGGCACGCGAGAGGCTAGATAGTTGTCGCGGTTATGAATCTGAAGGAAGCTACTCGGTTCCCAATGCAGATAGGCCATCCATGTACTGATGTGTAGTCTCATTCTAAGGAGATAGCTTTGGCAGTCGCAAGTGGACCCTCCTACCACGCCAGGTTGGGATGTCCACTTCTGGTTTGACATACACCAGTTGCCCGGTTAGACTTGCGCGCAACACAAAATACAGCCCCGGGGGAGCTTGGAAAACGCCAGGCTGAGAGGGCAGCCGAAACGCTGTCGACCCCTTCGAACCTGATCTGGATAATGCCAGCGTAGGGATCGTGGCACAGCCCGTCGACCATATGCACCGCCCACCCAGACAGAGTGGGCGTTTTTCATTTGGGTCGATGTTGACATCAGGCAAAACAGACAGCAGCACTACTGGAGCCCAGACGCTTCAGCCGGCTGACTATGCCATCGAGGTCCAACTTCTCTCCAGGGAGATGGAGCGGGACTCTCAGCCGCTCCCGGTATTGAGAGACGTCAACTTCCACGTCGAAGAAGGTGAGTTCGTCTCCATAATTGGCCCATCGGGATGCGGCAAGAGCACACTCCTGAACATCATCGCCGGTCTCGACAGCCCCACTTCGGGAACTGTGACGCTTCACGGCAGCCAGGACAGACAGCGCCTGGGCTCTGTCGGCTACATGCAGCAGAAGGACCTGCTGATGCCGTGGCGAAGCGTCATGGACAACGCTATTCTCGGACTCGAGTTGCAGGGTGTTTCCAGGAGGGACGCCAGTGACCGAGCGAGGCAGCACCTCGGCAGATTCGGGCTCGAGGGGTTCGAGAACGCCTACCCCCACGAGCTGTCGGGAGGGATGCGGCAGCGTGCTGCATTCCTCCGCACAGTCCTGGCCGACCAGGAGGTTTTTCTGCTCGACGAGCCGTTCGGCGCGCTGGACGCGCTCAACAGGACGCAGATCCACCAGTGGGTCACCGGGCTATGGGAATCGATGCGGAAGACCATCATCCTAGTCACCCACGACGTGGATGAAGCCATCCTCCTCTCCGACCGCGTCTATGTGATGACCGCGCGTCCGGGCAGTATGAAGATGGTGCAGCGTGTCGACCTGCCGAGGCCACGCAGCATGGACGTGATTTCCACGGCGGAGTTCATGGCCATGAAGTCGACGCTTCTGACCTCTATCAGGGAAGAGGCCACTGAGGGGGCCCATCCATGAGCGCCGAGGTCCAACACACGCGCCAGGCCGGACATCAGGACACGGGATCTCTCGCAGGCTCGCTGGACCGGGCGATACGACAATGGCTGCCTTCACTTCTCATCGTGGTGGCAATTCTTGTCGCATGGGAGATGTACGTTCGGGTCTTCGACGTGCAGACATGGCTGCTCCCCGCGCCTTCTGACATCGGGACAGCCCTGTACAACGACGCCGGCCTTCTGTGGAGGCACACGCGTGTAACCCTGTCCGAGATAATCGTGGGATTCGGGCTTGCGCTTGCGAGCGGGGTACTCCTGGCGACAGCAATTGGACTGTCCAGGACGCTGGAGCGCGCCATCTACCCGTTCGTTATCGCATCCCAGACCATACCGATAATCGTAATCGCGCCGATGCTGCTGATCTGGGTCGGGTACGGACTTGCGCCAAAGGTGATCGTCGTCGCGCTCATCAGCTTCTTCCCCATCGTGGTCAACATGGTGGACGGTCTGAAGTCGGTGGACCGCGACATGGTCAACCTCATGCGAACGCTCGGTGCCAACAGGCTCCAAGTGTTCTTCAAGGTACAGGTCCCCACGTCCCTGCCCTACCTGTTCAGCGGGATGCGGGTAGCGATAGCGGTAAGCGTAATTGGAGCGGTGATCGGCGAGTGGGTCGGTTCGAGCGAGGGACTGGGATACCTGATGATCCGGTCCAAGCCGCAGTTCCTGACCGAGCGGGTGTTCGCCGCAATCGCGATCCTGTCCGTGATGGGAGTTGGCCTGTTCGCATCAATTGGAATCATCGAACGCTTTGCCATCCCCTGGTGGAGGGCGGCGAAGAATTCGGAATTGTGAATGTGGAATCTTCTCAAGATCTCCTCCTGTCCTGGAGGGCTGAGAGAAGTAGATATCTGTAATTTTCACCCTCTCCCCGAGGCAGAGGGGTCAGTGGTAAGTCTTCGGTAAGGAGTAAATGAAGATGAAGCGTACGATCACTCTGTTCATTGTGGCGGCTGCAATAGCGCTGATGTCAGTAGCGTGCAGCACCGAAGAAGAGGCGGTGCCAGTGAAGCTCGCGCTGGACTGGTATCCCAACGCGAACCACCTTGGCCTCTTCATCGCGAAGCAGAAGGGGTACTTCGAGGAAGAGGGTCTGGACGTCACGATGTACACGCCTTCTGACCCTTCGACGGTGCTTCAGACCGTCGCGTCGGGTTCAGACAACTTCGGGATGAACTACCAGCCCGACGTCATACTGGCCCGAAACGAAGGCGTACCAGTCGTGTCGATTGCGGCCGTCGTGCAGCACCCGCTGAACTCGGTGATGGCGCTGGAGTCGTCGGGCATCACTCGGCCTTCCCAACTAGCCGGCAAGAAGGTCGGCTACCCAGGCATTCCCACAAACGAGCCACTGCTCGACACAATGCTCAAGGCAGACGGTGTCGCCGGCGGCCTCGCCGAGGTGGAGCTTGTAAACATCGGCTTCAACATCGGTGAATCCCTGATCACCGAGAAGGTCGACGCCGCTGTGGGCGCCTATTGGACGCACGAGTCGATTCTGCTGGAGAACCAGGGCCATCCGGTCAACGTGATGAAGATGCAGGATTGGGGAGTGCCGGACTACTACGAGCTGGTGCTGGTGACGAGCGAAGACTACCTGGAGGAAAACCGGGACGTCGCCGAGAGGTTCGCCCGAGCGATCAAGAAGGGATTCGAGGAAGCGATAAGCGATCCGCAGGCTGGCGTGGACATACTTGTAGAGGAGAACCCCGGCGAGATTGACGAGGGGATAGACAGGCCAGGAGCAGACCTGCTCGTGCCTCAGTGGCAACTGCCAGGCGGCGGCGGATTCGGGACGCAGGAGTCGGACCGGTGGCAGGGCTTCGTGGACTGGATGAAGCAGCAGGGCATGATTGACGGCAGCTTTGCAGCGTCGGACGCGTTCGACGCGGACCTGATTGGAGAGTAGGCCCTTCGACAGGCTCAGGGTGAACGACTATCTATTAGAGAGAATCGGGTGAAAGCAAATTATCGAAAGGCTCTGAAATGTCACTGATCCAAGAGCTCAGGGATCGTCACAACGATCTGTGGCAGAAAATGACACACCACCCGTTCGTGGTCGAGATGGGCGACGACACGCTGTCACTGGAGCGGGGCAGGCGCTACTTCCTCCAGGACTACGTGTTCGTGAACGACCTGGTCGCCATGATGAGCTTGGGAGTAGCGAAGGCACCCGACCTCGTAGCGGCCAGCCACTTGCACTCCTTCCTGGCCGGGATACTCGACCCGCAGGCGGCAGCAGAGAACCAGTTCTTCCTTCGAGCTTTCGACGTGCTGCAGGCAACTGAAGAGGAGTATTCGGCGGTCGGCGCATCCCCTGTCACACAGGGATTTGGCGACTTCCTTGTGAGGACTGGGACCGAGGGCAGCTTCGAGGAGATAGTAACCGTCTGCTACGTCACCGAGGGGACATATCTGGACTGGGGTACACGCCTAATCGAACAGGGAAAGCGGCCATCCAACCCGATCTACCGGCAGTGGATAGACCTGCACGGCCCAGCCGTATTGGGCCACTTCGTCGGCTGGTGCAAGGAGTACATGGACACCACGAATCTCGGTACTCAGCGTCCGAAGATAGAGCGGGCCTTTCACACTGCGCTGCGCTACGAGTACCTCTTCTGGGAAGCAGCCTACAGCGGGGATTCGTGGCCTGACTCATAGCGCCGATTTCCCGGTACACGCCCCAGAATGCACCAGGGGTCTCCGATTCGTTAACTGAATGTTGACACTTTCGATTTCGACTCCTAAGATACGCGCCAACAGTGCTGGGCATTGCATTTCACGATGCAGGATTCAGTGTTGACGCAGTCAGCACAGAACCGGCCTCGGTAAGAGCAGGGCCCGGCAGCAATCTCTTAGGAGGAGAAATAACATGCGTCTGAAGAGGATTTTCCTGGTCCTCCCGCTTGTGTTGCTTTTTGCCGCGCTTACTCTTGCGGCGTGCAGCACTTCTGAAGAAGAGGAACCCGCCCCATCGCAGCCGGCTCCAGCAGCCACTCAGGCTCCGGCGGCTCCGGCTCCCGCACCAGCGGCTACTGCCGCTCCCGCAGCACCGTCGCAGCCCGCTCCGGCGGCAACCGCCGCTCCCGCAGCACCGGCCCCGTCGGCGCCAGCTACGGAGACCGGACTCGTTGGAAAGCTGGAAGGGCCATCGGTCGTAACTGACGAGAGCCAGTTCCCGACATCGTTCGGTGAGGCACCTCAACTTGCGGCACTGGTCTCTGCGGGCACGCTTCCTCCCGTTGAGGAGAGACTGCCTAAACAGTCAGACCTGATGGTAATCGAGCCTCTCCACGGTACCGGCCAGTACGGCGGCATCCTGCGGCGTGGATTCACAGGCCCTGCCGACAAGTGGAATGGCTATCGTTGCTGCACCGGCCCGGACCACATGCTGTTCTGGGACTACACCGGCAACAACCCCGGCCCGAACGTAATAAAGAGTTGGGAAGTCGCCAACGACGGTCGCGAGTACACGCTGAACCTCCGCGAGGGCATGAAGTGGTCGGACGGCGCACCATTCACCGCTGACGACTTCGAGTTCTGGTACGAGCAGCTGTACCTGAATGACGAGTTGGTCCCCACCAAGTCTTCCTGGTTCGCCATCAACGGCAAGCAGGGCACGCTTGAGAAGGTCGACTCGACAACCATCAAGATCACGTTCGAGGACCCCTACTACTTCTTCCTCGACGTCCTGGCAGGCTCGACGCACCTGGGTGGACACGCCTACCAGGGCCCGGCCCTGCTCGGCATGGTGGCACCCAAGCACTACCTTGAGCAGTTCTTGCCTTCTATTGCCGGTGACGATACCGTCCAGAAGATTGTCGACGATGAGGGGTACGACAACTGGGTGAACCTCATCAAGTTCAAGAACGACTGGGCGCTCAATACCGAGCTTCCAGCGATCACGCCCTGGGTGACGGTCACCCCGATCAACTCCGACACGTGGAAGCTGGAGCGCAATCCGTACTATTGGATGGTGGATACGGACGGCAATCAGCTCCCGTATATCGACGTAGTGATCCTGACGCTGGCTGAAGACCTCGAGGTCATCAACCTGCGCGCCATCGCAGGTGAGTACGACTGGCAGGGCAGGCACCTGAACATGGCGAAGGTGCCGCTGTACCTGGAGAATCAGGAGAAGGGCGGCTACAAGCTGCACTTCGACACCCAGGAAGCAGGAGCAGACGCAACCGTCAAGTTCAACATGTCGTACCAGGTCGATCCGTACATCGGCGACCTGTACCGCAACGTGGACTTCAGGCGCGCGCTTGCAATCGGAATCGACCGCGAACAGATGAACGAGGTGTTCTTCCTCGGATTCGGTGTCCCCGGTTCGTTTGCGCCGGCGCCAACCAACCCGTTCTCACCTGGACCAGAGTCCGAGTATCGCGGCGTATGGGCGACCTTTGACCCCGATACGGCCAACGCGATGTTGGACGAGATCCTCCCGGACAAGGACTCAGACGGATTCAGGCTTCGCACGGACAACGGCGAGCGGCTCGTGATCGAGATCAGCGCCCGCACCGCGCAGTTCATTGAGTTCGTACAGATGGCCGAGATGGTCGCCGAGCACTGGGAGAGATTCCTGGGGGTCAAGACCAACGTACTGGCGATGGAGCGGAGCCTTGCCGGAACAGTCCAGGCATCAGACGAGAACCAGATTCGCGTCTCCTGGGGTGACGGCAGCGAGCACCTGTTCACCTTCCCAGGCCACGTATTCCCGGCCTTCACCAGCAATGAGATGGGATCGGCCCTCGGCCTGTGGTTCCAGTCTAACGGCGAAAGGGGCCAGGAGCCTCACGCTGAGCTGAAGGAAGTGATGACGCTCTACAAGAAGGCCTTTGGTGTTCCTGAAGCAGAGCGCATCGAGATTGGCAAGCAGATCTGGCGCATCGTGCTCGATCAGGCATGGTCCGTTGGACTGGTCGGTCAGTCCCCCGCTTCGCTGGGCGTAAGGGTCTCGAACGTCGATCTCGGCAACGTGCCCGAGCGGCAGTTCAACAGCCCGGACACCAAGACTCCCGGTATCTCTCGACTCCAGACCCTCTGGTGGATGAGCGAAGAGAATCGTGAGCAGCAGGCTCTGTCTTACGAGTAGAGTCTACCTACCAAACGGCTAAAGCGGTGCCGCCATCTCCCCCTGGCTACAAGGTCAGGGCGGGGATGGTGGCACCAACCCCAAATGACTGACTGAAAGGTCCTACACTTGATTGCATTCGCCGTCAGGCGACTCTTTTTAGCCTTACTGACGATCTGGGCGATCTCGATCATTTCGTTCGGGATCATCCAGTTGCCTCCCGGAGACTACGTAACGGCTTACGTTGCTCAGCTCTTGTCCACCGGTACGCAGGTCACTGATGAAGAGGCTGCCAACCTGCGCGAGCAGTACGGACTGGGCAGTCCGTTTATCGTGCAGTACTTCAAGTGGATGAACCAGGTCGTCCAGGGCAACTTCGGTCTGTCCATGGGCTACCAGCGCCCCGTGGGGGACGTCATTGGAGACCGGTTGTGGCTGACCGCTGCTCTCGCCTTTGCGTCTGTCGTATTCACGTGGATCTTAGCTATCCCAATCGGGATATATTCGGCTGTAAAACAGTACTCGGTTGGTGACTACGCATTTACATTTGTGGGGTTCCTTGGGCTAGCTGTGCCCAATTTCTTATTAGCCCTCGTCTTAATGTACCTGGGGTTCGTGTTCCTGGGCGCTAACATCGGGGGACTGTTCTCGCCAGAGTATGCAGATTCGCCATATAACCTAGCCAAGATTATTGACTTGTTGAATCATCTATGGCTGCCGGCCATCGTACTGGCAGTTGCTGGAACAGCGCAGCTGATTCGTGTGCTGCGGGCCAATCTGCTGGACGAGTTGCGCAAGCCGTACGTGGTGACAGCGCGCGCCAAGGGACTCTCCGAGTGGCGAGTGGTGTTGAAGTACCCGGTCAGGGTCGCGCTCAATCCGCTAATCAGCACCATCGGATACCTGCTGCCGCTGCTGGTCTCAGGGAGCATCATCATTTCAGTAGTGATGAGCCTTCCCACGGTGGGACCCATGCTGCTGGTGGCGCTACTGGCCCAGGACATGTTCCTGGCCGGCACGATAATCATGTTGATCGGTGTCATGACAGTGATCGGTACATTCATCTCTGACCTGCTTCTGGCCTGGATTGATCCCCGTATCAGACTGGAGGTCACCTGATGGCTCAGGCTCAGGAGGCAATCCCGGGGACGCGCCAGGACGTCGCAGACGACCAGGTATACGTAGCCTCTCAATGGCAGCTGATGTGGTGGCGGCTGCGAAGGCACCGCCTCGCAATGGGGGCTGGCATCGTCCTGATCATCATGTACCTGATGGTCATCGGGGCTGACTTCCTTGCGACTTCCGACCCGTTCCTGAGTGAGGCGCGCCGCGGAGAGATGCCGCCTCAGCGGGTGCATTTCTTCGACGGGTGGACACCCGACCTGCACGTCAACGCCGTCTCGGGTTCACGAGACCCGAGAACTTTCAAGCGGGTCTATGTATCTGATCCTGATGTGAAGTTACCGATAAGATTCTTCGCCAGGGGCTTCGAGTACAAGTTCCTCGGACTGATTACGACCGACAGGCACCTGCTTGGCGTCGATGCCCCCGCGAAGGCCGAAGAGGTCATATACATTCTCGGGACCGATGTACAGGGACGCGATGTGTGGTCCCGGCTGATGTTCTCGACACGTATCTCCATGACCATCGGCCTGGTCAGCGTTGCGATCAGCCTGTTCCTGGGTGTGCTGCTGGGCGGACTGTCAGGCTTCTACGGCGGCTGGATAGATACCATAATCCAGCGCGTGATCGAGATACTCAGGTCAATCCCGACGATTCCGCTTTGGATGGGAATAGCAGCGGCTGTCCCGAGGGACTGGTCGATACTCAAAGTCTATTTTGCGATTACGATAATCATCTCGCTGATAGGCTGGACGACGCTGGCCCGCGAGGTCAGAGGGCGATTCCTGTCGCTGCGGGAGGAAGACTTCGTTACGGCGGCGGAGATTGCGGGCGCCAGCCAGTTGCGCATCATATTCAGGCACATGGTGCCATCCTTCCTCAGCCATATAATTGCGGCCACGACCCTTGCTTTCCCGGCGATCATCATTGCCGAGACTTCACTGAGCTTCCTGGGGCTTGGCTTGCGCCCTCCAGCAATTAGCTGGGGCGTTATGCTGCAACAGGCCCAGAACGTTCAGGCAGTGGCCCTGACACCTTGGCTGTTAGTCCCGGCGATACCGGTGATTGCAGCGGTACTGGCATTCAACTTCCTTGGAGACGGTCTCAGAGATGCAGCGGACCCATACGGCTAGCCCAGCAACCCAGAGCGAACGAACCGGAGAGCCTCTGCTCTCCGTTAGAGATCTTGCCACCCACTTTCCTCTGGATGAGGGCACGGTCGTCGCCGTAGACGGGGCCTCGTTCGACCTGTATCCGGGGCAGACATTGGGAATCGTTGGGGAGAGCGGGTGCGGAAAGAGCGTAACTGCGAGGTCCATACTCGGTATCCTGGATAAACCCGGCATGATCGTCGACGGAGAGATCATCTTCAGGCGCCAGTCCAGTAGCGGGACGGAAGAGGTATTGGATCTCACGTCCTACGACCCGGATAGCACGGAAATGCGGGCGATCCGTGGCGGCGAGATCTCGTACGTCTTCCAGGAGCCGATGACATCGTTCAGCCCCGTGCATACAGTGGGAAACCAGCTGATAGAGGCGATCAGGTTGCACCAGGACGTCTCCAAGTCGGAAGCGCGCGAAATGGCTGTCGAGCTGCTTCGCCACGTTGGCATCCCACTTCCCGAGCAGAGAGTTGACGAATACTCTTTCCAGCTCAGCGGCGGACTGAGGCAGCGGGCGATGATAGCTATGGCGCTCTCCTGCAATCCGACTATACTCATCGCGGACGAACCGACGACCGCGCTCGACGTAACGACGCAGTCGCAGATCCTCGACCTAATGAGCACTCTGCAAGATCAGTACGGCATGGCGATCATCCTGATTACTCATGACCTTGGGGTTATCGCTGAGATGGCAGACTACGTTGTGGTAATGTATCTCGGTCGAGTGGTAGAGAGTGCACCCGTGGACGACATATTCCACAATCCGCAGCACCCGTACACGCGAGCATTGCTGGAGTCCATCCCCCGCATCCAGTCAGACGAGTCACAGGACAGGCTGGCTTCGATCACCGGATCAGTGCCGCACCCCTATGCCAGGCCGAGCGGATGTCCCTTCAATCCAAGGTGTCCGTCGTTCATGGGCGATGTCTGTGACACCCAATTCCCCACGCTGCTCCCATTCGCCAAGAACCATGAAGTCAGCTGCTTCCTGCACCATCCGCCGACAGGAAATGGACACGGAGGAGGTTAGGCCTTGACTGAAGCGGTCGATAAGAACGGTTCGCCGAACACGCTGCTCGAGATAAGCAATCTCCGCAAGTACTTCCCGATCAAGAAAGGCTTGCTGCGGCGCGAGGTCGGCGCCATACGAGCTGTTGATGACGTCAGCTTTAACATCAACGAGGGTGAGACACTCGGACTCGTAGGCGAAAGCGGCTGCGGGAAGACGACGACTTCACGCTGCATCCTTCGCGCCGTGGAGCCGACGAGCGGCGAGGTGCTATACAGGTCGGAAGACGGGTCGGTCATTGACGTAGCCGGCGTGCCTCGGGCGCAGCTTCGAAGCCTGCGTCGCGAGATGCAGATGATCTTCCAGGACCCGTTCTCTTCGCTCAACCCGCGCATGACGCTAATGGACATCGTCGGCGAGCCGCTTGTGATCGATGGGTTTCCACGAGGCGAGCGGGAGGACCGCGTGGCCGAGCTGCTCGGTCTGGTCGGACTCAGGCCTGAGTTCATGCGACGCTTCCCCCACGCGTTCAGCGGAGGTCAGAGGCAGCGTATCGGCATCGCACGCGCGCTGGCGCTCAACCCGCGCCTGATCGTCGCAGACGAACCCGTGTCCGCGCTCGATGTGTCAGTCCAGGCGCAGGTGCTCAACCTGATGATGGACCTGCAGCGAGATCTGGGGCTCACGTACCTCTTCGTGGCGCACGACCTGAGCGTCGTCAAGCACATCAGCGACCGCGTCGCCGTAATGTACGTGGGAAAGCTGGTTGAGACCGCGCCGACCGAGGAACTGTTTGCCTCACCGAAGCATCCCTACACCGCCGCTCTGCTTTCGTCGGTCCCCGAACCGGATCCAAGGGTGGAGAGGGAGCGTGTAATCCTTCAGGGCGAGGTTGCGAACCCCGCCAATCCTCCGTCCGGCTGCTACTTCCACCCGCGATGCCAGTTCGCGACTGACCTCTGCCGCACCGAGACTCCCGAGCTACGAGAGCTCGCTCCCGGACACTTCGCGAGCTGCCATCGGGCCGAGGAGCTAGAACTGGCCGGCGTAATTCCTCCGCAGGTGCAACAGGCTGACGGGTGACACAAGCTCGACAGTATCCAATCAGAATTGAAGGGATCACTCCGAGGCGTCTGCGGCTCCTAGTCTCCGTTGGACTTTACGGAGCAGCCCTGGGCGGGGCAGCGTTGCTGGTCAACTTCCTGGCACGGACCGACCCACCGCATGTCCCTCAGCACATGCCCGTCGACGCTACGATTCTCCTGTCAGGTGGCGCCGCCTCAGCGTCTGGCATCCTCGCGGTACTGATGACGCTGTGGATGTCCAACCCAAGTGAGCGTGAGCGCGCGCGAGGGTTGCTCATCTGGCTCCTAGCGGGGTTTGGTTTCGGAGTCCTCTCGCCCGTGGCTACCGGAGCCGCACTGCCGCTGGCAATGGTGTTCCTGGCAACCCAAAACGGAGATCTTCCGTCCTCGGACTTTCTGGTTCACGCGACCTCTGCCATACTGCAGGCGCCTTCATCCGCATTCACCCACGGAGTGTTCGGGCTGTTTACAGGGCTGATGGCGGGAGGGCTGTTCGGCATTGGCTCATGGGTGCTGGACTGGGCCACTCACTCTTCTACGCCCAAGGTGCCAGCCTACGTACCGTACGTCCTTGCCGCAATACTGAGCGGACTCTTCTACGGCGTCGCGGCTTTTGGACCGGTTGAGACACTGGCCCGGTTCGGGTAGCTCGCTGGGAAATTACGCTGCGAAACTGGAGTGGCCCGGATGTCCGGGCATTCCAAACATCGGACATCCCGTGCAGGATCTCGGCTCTCCGCATGGGGCTGCCGCCTGCCCTTCGGCCTCATCAGAGATGGAGCGGGACTTATCTTTTGCATCGGCGCCGAACAGGTCCATACGCAGTTGCTTTGCCGCTGGTGGTCGGTAGCCGGAGAAGGCTATGAACGGCCAGGCCCGCTTTCGCACGACGCCCATGGCCTGAAGGTCTCTCCACGTGTCGACGGTGTGTCGCTGCCTCGCGCTGATAATACGTTCCGTAGACTTTGGTCCGACGCCGGGGGTGCGCAGCAGTTGCTCTCTGGACGCCCCGTTGATGTCCACGGGGAAAGCATCGAGGTTTTCTACTGCAATCGATGTCTTGGGGTCCTGATCGAGAGGCAGATAACCGTCTTCTGAAAAGGCGAGGTCGAGGTCGTCGTTCGCGAACCTGTACACCCGCTTGAGCCAGTCGAACTGGTAGAGACGATGACTTCTGGACATCGGAGTTGGTGGATGTTCCTCCAGCGGCGTATAACGCACCGGCCTGAACGGGGCATAGTAGATGCGCTTTAGATTCCATTCAGAGTAGAGCTGGTCCATTCGGGAGAACACGTCGCGGTCGGTCTCGTCGGCGGCACCTACGACCAGTTGCGTGGCCTGTCCGACCGCACGGCCTGTGCTGGCCTCATTGAGTTGGTCAATCCAGCGCATGGGGGCCAGGATGTCGTTCTCGAAGTCCTTCATGTTACTGAGCTTGCGCATATGGTCGGTCGTCAGGGTCTCCATGTTGACCGACAGTCGAGTGCCAAGGTTGTGGGCGGCTTCAACCTGCTCGAAGTCAGCACCCGGCATCACCTTGAGGTGGATGTATCCCTTGAAGCCGTGTCGATTGCGGATCGAGTCCACCACTTTCACTAGACGCTCGGTCGTCTTCGATCCGTCTCCGGCAATCCCTGAACTCAGGAACAGGCCGCTAACCATCCCCCGCTGCTGAGCCTCCATGAAGACCTGAGCAAGCTCGTCAACCTTGAAGGCATATCTCTTCCTCGGTACCCAGTGGCTATTGGGACAGTAGGCGCAGTCCATCTTGCAGAAGTCTGTGAACATGACGCGCATCAGGTTGATGAATTTGCCGTTGGGTAACGAAGCTCGATAGACGCCAAACGAAGGGTTCTTCTTGGGCTGGGGATATGGCCCTTTACGTCCGCCCCTCTGCTCAGGCGGGTAGAGGATGTCGTCAGTCGCCATTCCGCCGAGGATGGCGAGTTTCTCGTATCGGTCGGGTGTACGCTTGATCAGCATTAGGAACACTCTCTCATTGATATAGTACATATGTTCTCATAGGAGAGCGTGCGTGTCAAGCGTAGGGGGCAAGACAATGAAGCCTCGGTCTGGTCGTGATTTCGGCGGCAACTAAGGGGAACGAGTGGACGCGCGTTCGTAGATCTGAATTCTGTGGCGATTGGCCTCGGTGACGTAGACCCGGCCAGCGTTGTCTAACTTTATCGACACCGGTGCCCAGAACAGGCTCTCGACATGGGCCGATTCAGTGTGCGGATCGCCCCCGTAGACAGCGGGCAAGTCAGGACTCAGGTTGGCGGTGGCACGCGCCTGCGCCTCCTCACGGTTGGTTGCCATGAAGTCGCTGGCCCACCTGGACAGAGTCGCCTCGCCCCTCAGCACCTGGACCGGATTGCCGTCGCCGTCCAGCACCTGCACCCTCTCGTTGCCCCAGTCGGAGACGTACATGAAGCCACGCTCGTCGACGGCAACTCCAGACGGTCTCCGAAGCTGACCATCCTCACGGCCCCTTGTGCCGTAGGCCGCAACGAATTCGCCTTCAGGCGAGAAGCGCTGTATGCGGTCGTTCCCCCAATCGGCCACGTATATGTCGCCGCTTCGGGCGACAGTCAGTCCCCAGGGCAGCCTGAATTGACCATTGGAAGTACCCAGCGAACCGAAGGCGTGGAGAAAGTCGCCGGAAGACGTGAACTTCTGAATGCGACTGTTATGGGTATCCGCGACGTAAACGTCATCGTGTCTGTCGAAGGCCAGTCCTGAAGGCCCGTTCAGTTCACCCTCACGAGATCCCCTGGCGCCCCACCTGAACGCAAAACCACCATCGTAGTCGAATGCGGAGATGCGGTGAGTGAAGTCGTCGGCTACGTATATCAGCCCCTTTCGGCTTTCAGCCGCACAGGTGGGAGATACAAGCTGCCCTTCTCCGTCACCCAGATAGCCGAAGGTGCCGTAGTACTCGCTGTCCAGATCCAGGACGGTGACCCTTACTCCTCTCTCACCGGAGTCCCTGGACCTGTTCGGCACGTACATCCGGCCATTTCTCGCCGGCACTGTATCGGTGGGATACTCGAAGCCGCGCCCCTCCATTGCGACTATACCAATTGTGTGACTGTACTCGAGCATGGGATTAGGCAAGCTGGAACTCTCTTGTCGAGGCCGACAGCCTCAACAGGTTCTCCACGTTTTCACGACTGCGGTCTGCCTCGATGAATCGAATCAGGATGTCTCTTGTTTCGTCGCCAACCGAGAATGCACCCATCTCGTCCAGGCAGCGGTCTACAAGCTGTTCGGATGAGAGATCGTCGACACCGTCCCGGAAGATCCTGTCGATCATTGCCTTGACGCCGGGTTTGTCCGGATCGCCGAACTGCTCGGACGCGAAGTTAATTCTCTCGATAAGAGTGCCAGTGTCGATCCACTCAACACCCTCGTGCCAGCCCTCGACACTCGGAGGATTGCTCAGCTCCTGTCCCATCCACACAGTCTGCCGATACCTCGGAATCATGTCCCTGCGCGGCATGTCGAACTCGCCGGTCATCCTGAGCACGCCCACCAGGTACTCAGCGGGGCCCTTGACCTTCTTGTATCGCACGTCCTCTGACTTGAAGAAGTCGGAGTTGAACAGAACACGCAGGACCGACCTGATGTCATATTTACTCTCGAAGTACGTCTGGACCAGCGTCTCGATAGCTTCAGGGTCTCGTGGAGGAGTGTACGGCCAGGCCGGAACGGCCGGCTCATCCGCCACGAAGTAGTGGTACAGATGCCTCGAGATGAAACGCGCTGTGGACTCCTGCTGGCAGATGATGTCTATGATGTCGTCACCGTTGAAGTTGCCCCGGTGACCGAGGAAGCTCTTCTCACCGTCATCGTGGTCTTCAGGGCGATAGTCGAAGTGGTAGGCGATGCGCCCATACGGCCAGTCCGAGTCTCTCTGCGATCGGACCATCATGTATTCGGTGTTGCCGATGGTCCAGCCGGTAAAGGCCCGAGCGCACTCCTTGATGTCGTCCTCCGAGTAGTTGCCTACACCCATCGAGAACAGCTCCAGCAACTCGCGTGCCCAGTTCTCATTGATAGCGTGGCTGTGGTTCTCCTGGTTGTCCAGCCAGACGATCATCGCCGGGTCTTTCGCAAGCCTGACGAGAATGGAGTTGAAGCTGTCCATGCCGTGCCTGCGAAAGGTGTTGATCTGGTCGTACAGCACCCTGCCGTTGATGACCTTCGGTACTCCTGTCGCGAACATTCCGTGCCAGAACAGTGCCATCTTGTCCAGCAGAGGCGCGTTCGTCGTAATCATGCGGTAGACCCAGTTCCGCGAAGAGCCGGGAGCGTTGATCATTCCAGACGCTTCGAGATCGAAGCGCCTGACCATATCGTCCCCGAGCCAATCAGTGTCGGGTGGGTCCAGAAGGCTCTCGACGGTCGCCTCGTAGCCATTCGCCGCGTACGCGTCCAATTCCACTCGCGTAGCGCCGAATCCGGCCCTGCGCATGAGGTGGGCGATTAGCTTGATATCTGACTGGGACATGGTCTTTCCTGTGCTGATTTTCTCCTACGGTACCACAAAGCAAATGGCGATTTCTTTGAGCGATACGCCTAGCGGCACATGCTGCCCCATTCCTAAAATATCGACCTAGTTATTCCCATGTCGAGCACTGAAACCGAAGCTCCAGATCAGGAGAGCCCATGACCGCATCACCCCACTTCACACCAGCCCTGTTCGAATTCCTGTCGGAGCTTGCCGACAACAATAGTCGCGAATGGTTCCAGGACAACAAGGCCCGCTACGAGAGGGACGTGCGAGATGCACTCGTGCACTTCGTATCAGACTTTGGGGACAAGCTTCGCGAGATAAGCCCTCACATGGTGGCCGACCCGAGGCTGTCCGGTGGCTCGATATTCCGCATCTACAGGGACGTACGGTTCTCCAAGGACAAGAGCCCTTACAAGACCAACGCTGGCATGCACTTCCGCCACGAGGTCGGACGCGAGGTACACGGCCCCGGAATCTATCTGAACCTCCAGCCCGGCCAGGTCTTTGGCTCCGCAGGAATCTGGCGTCCCAATTCTGCGACTGTTGGGAAGATCAGGGGAGCAATCATCGCAAACCCTGACAGATGGACGAGCATAGTCAACGAAGACGGATTCAGCTCGATGTATAAAGTTGAGGGGGAGTCGCTGAAGCGAGCGCCGAGAGGGGTCGACCCTGACCACCCTCTAATCGAGCAGCTAAAGCTCAAATCGTTCGCCGCCATCACGAGGTTCACTGAAGAAGAGGCATGTTCGGCCGACTTCATCGACACGTTTGCCGACGCCTGCAGGGTGGCCTCACCGTTCTCGGAGTTCCTGACCACATCGGTCGGCCTGGACTGGTGAAGACTTCGTCAGACTGACATCGCCGCAAGCACTGCTGCAC
>JAGWBK010000028.1 GCA_021295915.1 Dehalococcoidia bacterium | reverse complement strand
AAAAGCTGGAAAGAGCATAGACCAAGTATTAGACCACCGCCACTTCCACTACGGCTCGCTCACGCTGAAACGGTATTACATACGTTTTGGGCGGGGCCGATGTGGACCTCTTCGCTATAGGTACTACCACTGGCCAGATTCTGACAAGGGCTGAACTCGACGCCGAGAGTCAGAGCACATACACCTTCTATGTAGACGTGCACGACGGTAAGGACGACTATGGAAGAGTCTCTACCACATCCGACGCATATATCCAGGTCACCATCACGGTGAACGATGTAAACGAGCCTCCAGTGGTGTCCGGTGACGAAACTCCTGAGGTCATCGAGAATGTCGGGCAGTTCGTAGAAACACATTCAGCCGATGACCCGGAGAATTCAACCACGAGTAAATGGACACTCGATGGCAACCACAAGAGCGCCTTCGAGATTGACGAATTCGGAACCCTTTCATTCCTCGCCACGCCGAATTACGAAGACCAGTCTGAATACAGCGTAACTGTCCAAAACTCGGACGGGGTTCTAACAGGCGAGCTGTCAGTTACCGTCACCGTCATAAACTTCGACGAGCGTGGCTAAATCGAGCTGTCGTCCGAGCAGCCACAGGTGGGCACGGCGCTAACCGCTACCCTCGAGGATGACGATGGCAGCCTTGCCGACATCTCCTGGAAGTGGGAAAGCTATTCGGCAACCACCACTTTCTGGACCACTGTCAGCACCACCACTGCAGGTAGCGTCACGTCCAATTCCTATACCCCGGCAGAGTCGGACGAAGGCAACGAACTTCGCATCACTGTCACATACACAGACGGCCACGGTTCAGGCAAGGACGTAGTTGAGCAGCCAAGCAGCTCGGTACGCCCTGCTCCAGAGGAGAACCACCCACCTGTCTTCGCGTCATCCACTGTAAGTCGCAGGATCGCGGAGAATACCCCTGCGGGTGGGAACATCGGCGAGCCTGTGACCGCAGAAGATCAGAACAGCGGCGACATCCTGAGGTACGCACCGGAAGGGCCTGAGGCAGTTTACTTCGACATCGACTCTGGCACGGGATAGCTGAAGACTAAGGCTGCCCTCGACCACGAGGGCAAGAATACCTACACCGTAACGGTTAGAGCGTCCGATCCCTCCAACGCATCCAGCACGGTCTCCGTGATGATCAATGTGACGAACTTGAACGAAGGGCCGGAAATCAGCGGCAGCAATTCGATTACGTACACTGAAGGTCTACTCTCGGTAGTTGGAACGTACAAACACAACGACCCCGAGGGCGAAAACATCGTGTGGAACTTGGGGACCATTCTTGACGAGGATGATTTTACAATCACTAACGGTGAACTCAGGTTCGCCGAGCCTCCGGATGTGGAGAATCCAACCGACCGCAACCAAGATAACGTGTACTACGTTTTGGTTAAGGTAACGGACGGGGAATTCGATGACGAGTTCTTGGTCACGGTTGTCGTGACTGATACGAATGAAGTCCCCACATTCCCGGGAGCAAATACCTCAAGGGACGTCTCGGAGAATACCCGAGCCGGCCAGAATGTTGGCGCACCAGTCAGTGCGTCTGATCCTGAGAGGGACAGTCTGACCTACTCGCTAGGTGGGCCAGATCAAGGGCACTTCGACATCTCGACATCAACTGGGCAGATTCTGACGAAATCCGACCTCGATTACGAGGGCAGCAAGAAGAGCTACTCGGTAACCGTGTCAGTCACGGACAGCAAGGACGCCAATGGCGTCACTGAGGCAATCCCAACGGTGGACGCCAATTTCGAGGTGACCATCAACGTCATCGATGAAGATGAGGCACCCGTCCTCACCGGCGCGACCAGCACCAGTGCGACAGAGAATGCCACAGGGACAATTACCACGTACCTTGCGACTGACCCTGAAGGGGCAACTACAACCTTTACAGTGCATGGAGATTCATCTGACTTCTCCATCTCGGATGGCGGTGTGCTCAGCATTGACGCCACACCGGACTTCGAAGAACAGGCAGTTTACCAAATCACAGTACGCGCATCCGATGCAGAAAGCGGTGGAAACATCGCCGACCTGAACGTGACTGTTAACGTCACGAACGTGGATGAGCCCGGTGTGGTCACGCTCTCCCCTGCTTCGCCGGAGGATGGCTTCCAGGTGAGCGCATCCCTTACCGATCCCGACCTTAACGTTTCCGGCGTGAGCTGGAGTTGGGCTCGCTCTACGGATAAGAGCGGGTGGCAACCTATTTCAGGTCAATCCGGAAGCGGATACACGCCTGTAGACGCCGACGAGGGCCATTACCTCCGTGCAACCGCGACCTACGACGACAGGGAGGGCACAGGCAAGAGCGCCGATGGCATCTCGGACAGCCAGGTTCCCGCCGTGAACAGCCGGCCGTCGTTCTCGCCAAATATCGTTCGCAAGGTTAACGAGAACACGCCGTCCGGCGTAAAGATCGGGGACCCAGTTGCAGCGATGAACGACGAAACAGAAGACACCTTGGTCTACTCGCTGGAAGGAGCCAACGCCGATATGTTCGGCTTCTCCACCACTACAGGCCAGTTGTACACGAAAGAACCGCTCAACCACGAGGAGGCTTCGAGCTACAACATTGAAATCTCGGTCAGCGATGGCAAGGACATTAACGACAATGCCGAAGACTCTGTAGACGCCACGATTCCTGTGACCGTCAACGTGAAAGATGTTGATGAGGCGCCAGTCATAAGTGGCGATGAAGTTGTCAGCTTCAATGAAAACGCTACAGCAACAGTCGCAATCTACACGGCTGTAGACCCTGAGGGACACTCCCATAGCTGGGACCTATCAGGAACTGATTCGGGCGCCTTCGACATCTCAGGTGGCAACCTGACATTCAAGTCGCCGCCGGATTTCGAGATCAAGTCGACCTACCAAGTTACGGTCGTGGCTACCGACAGCCGCAACCCAGGCACGCTGGACGTGACTGTCAACATTGTCAATATGGACGAGGCGGGATCTGTGACTCTGTCGTCAAGGCAGCCACAGGTCGAGGCAACTCTCACTGCTACCCTATCTGACCCCGACAAGGGTATTTCCACCCTCACGTGGACATGGGAGACGGCTACTAGCAGCGACTGGACCGAAGTCAGAACAGCTACATCAAGCAGTGGAGTCACAGACAGTTACACGCCGGTTGAGGGCGACGTTGGCAAGAGCATTAGGGTCACGGTCTCGTACACGGACGGTCATTCTTCCGGCAAGAGCGCGACGGTGACATCGGCGAATCAGGCCGAGGAAAAGCCGCCGACCAATTTTGCGCCGACATTCCCGCCAACTACGGACACCCAGTTGTCTGTCCCTGAGAACACGAGTGAAGGAGAAGACATAGGCAGCCCGGTGACGGCGACAGACGACAACAATGACGATCTGAGTTACACGCTAGGCGGACAGGATGCAGCGTCCTTCGACATCGATTCTTCAAGTGGTCAACTGAAGACCAAAGCAGCCTTGGATCATGAGGACAAGGACACCTACACCGTCACGGTGACGGCGTCCGACCCATCCAACGAGGAAGCTACGGTCACTGTGACGATCACAGTTACAGACGTGAATGAGCCACCGAGCCTGAGCCTGTCCACCACAGACCTGAGTTACCCAGAAAACGACGACAGACCGGTTGCGACTTTCACCACATCCGATCCTGAGGACGATGACATAACACTCGTTCCGAAGGGTGATGACGGCAAACTATTCAGGTTCAGCGGCACAGAACTCCACTTCAATGCGCTGCCAAACTTTGAGACACCTCTCGACACTGGCGAAGACAACGAATACAACATTGAGATATTTGCCGATGACAAGAACAGCACGACCACTCTGAAAGTGACAATCACCGTCACCAACGTCAACGAGCCTCCGCAGTTCCCGAACGGGGACACTGGCACTCGCAGCGTGACCGAGAACACGACTGCTGGGCAGAACGTGGGCGCACCTGTGTCGGCGTCTGACCCGGAGGACAAATCCCTGCACTACTCGCTGAGCGGGACCGATGCCGGACACTTCGACATCGATGACTCCACAGGCCAGATCCTGGCCAAGTCCGAGTTGGACTACGAGGGTCGGAAGAGCTACTCGGTGACGGTGTCGGTGCGCGACAGCAAAAACGTCGACGGCCAGACCGACGCGGTGACTGATGATGAAATCGACATCACCATCAACGTGATCGGCGAGAACGAGGCTCCGGTGATTACCGGCGCAACCTCGACCAACTTTGCCGAGAACGGCACCCGCGCGGTCGCGAGCTACACCGGGAGAGACCCCGAAGGTGGTTCCGTATACTGGACGGTGCTTGGCACTGACAGCGCGTACTTCGCTATCACAGACAGCGGTGTGCTCAGCGTCGACCCTGCACCTGACTTCGAGGACCCGGATGACTCGGACAGGAACAACGTGTACCACGTAACCGTCCAGGCTTCCGACGGCAACAACATCAACAGGCTGGACATGACCGTCACAGTTACCAACGTAGAGGAGCCTGGAGAGGTTGAGCTCTCTTCGGTGCAGCCGCAGGTCGATACGGCGCTGACGGCCACCCTGGACGATCCTGACGGGGTTGAGTCGACCATCACCTGGTCGTGGCAGAGGTCGCGTGCGGGCAGTAAATCCAGCTGGAGCACCATTAGTGGCGCGACATCTGACAGCTACATAGCAACCTCGACCGACGTCGGCAGGTACCTTCGTGCCACCGCGACGTACGACGACGGCTACAGTAGCGGCAAGAGCGCCAGTGCGGTTTCGGAAAACACCGTTCGCGAGCTACCAGTGAACAACGACCCGCCGAGGTTCCTGTCACAGTTCGAGAGGCGCTCTGTAGACGAGAACACGGCACCGGGCCAGAACGTCGGAGACCCGGTTACGGCTATTGACGACCCGGCGGACAACCTAACCTACTGGCTTGACGGTACCAACGCTGGCATGTTCAGCATCGTAAGGTCGACTGGACAGATCCAGACCAGGATGCCGTTGGACTACGAGTCCAATAGCAGTTACCGAGTCACGGTGATAGCCGCAGACCCGTCCAACGCGACCACTTCGGTCCCAGTGACCATAACCGTCGTAAACGTCGACGAGGCTCCTGTGGCCGTGGCCGACACCGCCACCGCAACTGAGGACGGCGCCGCAGTGACAATAGACGTGCTTGCGAACGACTCCGACCCGGAGGGCATGCAACTGTCCCTGACCGCCGTCATGCAGCCCGCAAACAGCAGCACAGCTATCGTGGGCACGAACGTCGAGTACACGCCGAGTGCCGGATACTACGGCTCCGACTCATTCACCTACACCGTGTCAGACGTGAACAGTAACTCGTCGGTAGGCAATGTGACGATTACGGTGGCCGCCGACAGCGACCCGACGGTCCAGACCGACACCATCGCCATCCAGTTCGTACCGATAGATGGCGGCGGCGAGCGGATACTGCTTTCCGACTACTTCTCAGATCCGGACGAAGGGCATCCGCCCTACCAGGCAACGAGTTCTGATGCCACAATCTTTACAGTTGACGTGTCAGAGGGCTATCTGACCATCACACCGGTCGGTATCGGTGTGGCTACTACCACGCTGACTGTCTCGGACACTCCCGGCATCAGCCAGGAGTTCAGGGTGGTCGTCTACAGGCCTGTGGTGGCACGCACTAATACAGAGGCCGTCCACATTGTCGACCCTGATGTCGAAACGACGTTGGTGTCGGAGGATGAAGTCCTGTCCGTCCTCTTCCAGGAGGGCGCAAGGGACCAGTTCTTCCAGGTCGCTGTCGACGCACAGAGCAACAACTGCGGCATCGAGGCGCCGATCGACCACCAGCACGTCTGTGTGCTCGTCGACCTATTTGACCTCGGCGCAGAGTCTATCGAGGAGAGTCTTAACCAGAACTCCACACTGGACGTGACGCTGGATCAGATGCAGTATGCCGCCGTCGCGGCTGACGTCGCGAGCGGCGACTTCCAGATGTGGAAGGGTCACGGTCCCACTGACGTCTCATGGGACGAGATGCCGCAGTGCCCGAATCCTGTCGGCACCGACGAGTGCTACGAACTGACCGCCGACCAGAACGGCAACGGCGGCATGATCACCGTCTACAACATTGCTGGCTTCAGCGAGTTCGCGGCCGGATCGGACCAGCCCGCGCCGCCTCCAACAGAGCCGCCCACGACGACCCCGCCTCCAACAACCGGAGGTGGCGGAAACACTGGTGGCGGAAGCGGCACTTCGGGTGGAGGTAGCAGCTCTGGGGGCAGCAGCTCTAGCAGCAGGTACGAGTCCTCAAGCAACCAAACGCCGCAGATATTCGGTCAAACCAACGTGACCTTCAACGAGAACGGCACCGATCCTGTCGCGACCTACATTGCAGAAGACGCCGATGATGACGACATCACCTGGTCGCTGCTTGGGTACGACAGAAGCAAGTTCAGGCTCTCGCAAGAATGAGTGCTGAGCTTCAGGAACCCGTCAGACTACGAGGACCCCCAGGGTCGGGAGGGCAACACCTACCGCGTGATACTTCAGGCCGAGCGAGTACGACGTCCATCACGTCCGCGTGACCGTCATGCAGGTCAACGAGCTAGGCGAGCTCAGCGGAAACACCGAACTCGCACTGCCTGAGAATAACGTCGCTGCAATCGCTCAGTACGAGATCGAAGACCCTGAGAAGGGGACCATCACTTGGTCGCTGTCCGGGCCCGACGCAGAGGCCTTTACGATTGACGAACAGGGCAACCTGTCGCCAACTGCCGCACTCGACTTCGAGAACCCGGGCAGCTCGGAAGACAGTAACGTCCACTCGCTGAAGATAACCGCCACCGACGACGGCGACCCCGAACTATCGGCCGATATGGACGTGTCAGTCACGATCACCAACGTGAACGAGGCGCCGCTGGTCGACGAAATTCCGGGAGTCGACCTGGACTCAGACGAGCAGCCGTGGCTGGTCGACCTGAACATGTACTTCAGCGATCCGGACGGAGACAGTCTGGAGTATGACTTCACCGGGCAGAACATCACTGACGTGGCGCTGGCCCACCTAGTGGGTGGCACACTGTCGATAGACCCAGTCAGCGGAGGAGATGTATCGTTCTACGTGGTGGCAACCGATTCGGGCGATCTGAGCGCGGTCACGAGTGTCTCGGTATCTGTCACAGAGCCAGAGCCGGTGCCCACGCCCGCCCCAGCGGTGACAGTGCCAGTACCGGTCAGCACTCCAGCTCTGGCGGTGGTCGTCCCGGTTCCGACGCCGACCGTACCCGAAACGGTGATAGTCGAACCCGAACCTGTGCCAACGTTCGCGCCTCTGCCGCCGCTGGTCGAGCAGAAGATACGCAACCAGACGCAGGAAACCGATCCAGTGTCCAAGGTGATCGTCGTTTTCGCGCTCGAACCCGTCGATGAGCCAATGGCTGAGGTGTCGCTGCCACCGGCTGCGGAACCAGCTCCACCGCAGAAGGTTTCACAGGTCGACGAGGATGCGGCAGTCGGGCACTCCCCTGCCCCACTCCCAGCGTCCCTGGACAGCAGTGGAGGTGGAATCACCGTCTGGATGATCATCCTGCTGGCCATGATCGCCGTGGGGACAGCAGGTTACGGGGTCCGCATGTTCGTGATACACCGCCTATCGACTAATCCACCGCGGCATGGCTGGTGAGGGGTCATTCCAGCCATGCCGCGGCTTCCAATCACCGGGACTGAGTTTAGTTCAGCAGTTGCTGACTACCGTTCGACCGGGAATGTAAGGATGGTAAGATCGCTGAAGTCTGCTGCTTCCGAAGCCAGCGACTCAACCGTGTAAGCATCGATTCTCTCTCCCGGCAGAGACAAACGCTGCAAGGAAAGGAGCGGCGTTCCGGCTGCGATGCCATCTTCGAGCAACCGCGCGGCGATGGCGGACGGCATCAGGTCGAACGGTCGCGGCAGTACGATCAGGTTGCGTTGGCGCTGCTTGAGCATCTCGACCAGTTCACGCAGGCCGTGCTCGTGTCCGTCTCGCGCATGAAGGGTGATGAACACAGACGTCTCCATGGTCAGACCGAGCCGGGCACACGCAACCTGAACCGAGCTAATTCCAGGGATGAGTACGACATCTGCCCGCCTCCGTACACGGTCGAGCAACTCCCTAGCCGAGAAGTTCAGATCGCCCCATGCGCAGACGACGCATGTCTTTCCTGAACGGGCATAGGCCGCCAGTCGATCGAGGACATCCTCCTGGTCTCGGTAGCGCATGGGCAACACCTCACCACGAATCCAGCCCCAAACGGGACCGAGCACCGTCTCGAAGCCGGCCACATAGTCAGCATCACGGATTACGTCACGGGCTTTCAGCGTCAGCAGGTCAGGATCTCCCGGGCCCACCCCAACGACAGTTATGGTTGCCATAGGACTGCGTCCTCCACCAGGCACGCTCCTCCATTCACGACTCGCCGATCGTAGATCTGCCTGACTCCCAAAGTGCCATCGCGTAAGTGCGAGACTGCGCTTTCTGCGAGAGCAAAATCGTCGTCGAACAGCATTCCGATGATAGTTCCACTGTGTGCAACGTTTACTCCTAGAGCTCCGAGCTCTTCAGCTTGCTTCATTACAGCTTCCAACTGAGGCTTGAACAACACGTGCTGGTTGGCGACAGCACTGAGAGTCGCGCCCGCCGCCACGTCCTCAGCCCTCCCGTCTTCGATCCCTCTGACGATCATCGCCAGGGCTTCCTCGAACCTCGGCTGCAATTCTCTGAGTGTGTCTTCCCTGTCTACGTTGTTAAACTCCAGCGTGTCGACACCGCCGCCGAAGTCGAGAACCACCACGCGCATGGGCGGAGCTTCACCGATAGTGCGGGCTGTCGTGCCGTGCCTATGATCAATTAATGAAATGCCCGGCAGCATAAGCCCGTCGCTGGGTTCGACCATCAGGGACAGGCGTGCAATTTCCGAAGGAGGCATCGCATCGGACTCACCTAGAGCAGCAGCAGTTGCCGCTATCGAGGCCGATACATCTGCGGTACTACTTGCCATGCCCTTTCCACGAGGCAGCGTGCTGGACAAGCTTAGATTGACGTCCAGGTCTGATCGACCGAAGTGCTTCAACGTCTGCTCGACCGACTGGCGAGCTTTAGGCGAATCCATTGGGGCGCAGACCCTGCCGCTCCATGCTGAAACCTCGACTGACGCAGTCGCATACATGTCGATGGGACAGCTCACCAAAAAGTGGTTGCCGTCGATTAGCCCCTGCGCTAGCTCGCCGCAGCTACCTGGCACCTTGGCAACCGCCCTGGTTACTCTCATGGAGGTGGATATCACCTGTCACTCAGATGCGGAACGGGTCGGCGGCGTTTCACGCTCAGAACTCCAGCCCCGGCTGAGCTTTGATCCCCTGTTCCTTGTACGGGTGCTTGATCTCGCGCATCTCGGTAACGAGGTCGGCGAACTCGACGAGTGCATCTGGCGCGTACCTGCCCGTAATGATGACGTGCAGCATGTGAGGCTTCTTCTTCAGGGTCTCTAGGACATCCTCTACCGGCACCCAGCCGTAGTGCATCGGGTAAGTAAACTCGTCGAGGATGATTACATCGTGCTCATCTGACAGGATCGCCTCCCTGCATACCTCCCATTGTTGGCGCGCAAGGTCTTCGGTGTGGTCCATGTCCTTGGAGAGCCAGGTAAAGCCGTCGCCCAATGCATTGATCGGTATTCCCAGCTTGTCCGCGGCGCGCTTCTCTCCGAAGCGGGCTCCCGTGTGTTTCAGGAACTGGAACATCTGAACGCGCATGTTCCGTCCCCAGGACCGGAACAGTACGCCGAGCGCGGCGGTCGTCTTGCCTTTCCCGTTGCCAGTGTTCACGACAACCAGTCCCTTGTTGATGCGGGGTCCCTTTACGGACTGTGGTTCCCTGGTCGGATCAGTGTCAGTTGTCATCATGACCTCCCGATATTCGGCAGTCAGCCATTGTTAGAAGACAGGTCCTGTCTCAGCAGGTAGGCGAAGCCCATCGCCATGAGTCCCCAGGTCAGCAGGTGGCCAACGAGGGAGACATGATTAAACTCCAGCAGCAGTTCGGCGGGTACCTCAACAGGGTCGGGGTTCCCGGGAATGATCCAGAATATGGCGAGCAGGAACGCCCCATATAAGATGCCAGTCAACGCGTACAGCCGCAGATGCATCGCCTCAGAGTATACGCTTCCATGTATCTCATTCACCGCAAGTATGACCCCAGCTACGCCGAGCGCAGACAGGGCATAGAACAGCAGGTGAAAACCCTGCCTGAAGAAAAGGGTGTCTTCGGAGCCGACACCCGGCGGTACGAAGGGAAACTTCAGCGACACCAGGAACGACAATGCCCAGAATCCGAGCAGCCCCGCTATGATCGCCTGAGCAATCGGGGCAGAGTCCGGCAGCGCCAGCCGCAGTAAGCCATAAGCTCCGGCAAACACCAGCCCGAACACAACCCCGAGTATACCCATGCCGATGGCCAGGCCAACACGCTGAGCCCCGAGGGAGACAAGCGGTGTCTCCTCCTCCTCTGATGCGACAGCGGTCACAACTACAGCGGCGCGTTCCTCCTCAAGTGCTATGGCACGCTCTATGACCGGCACCGTGAAGATGTTATGGAACACCCCCACAATCAGGCCTGCCACAACCCCCACCATAACGGCGCGCAAAATTACGCGTTGCATTTACCTTACGCCTCTCCTCAGGAGCAAGTTCCCTTCATACCGGTCCCAAACTTTGAATCACGGCAAAGGCCTAGTGGCACATCAGGGCCACGTGTCTACCGTGGTGGAAGAACTCGTGCACGAAGTTCATGACGGTGCCACTCTCGCCGACGAACGCAGCTGCGTGGACACTGCCATCCACGTAACCCATCGCGTACAGCAGTACGGTCGCACCCGCCATCCACGGGACGACACCCATTGCTTTTCGTGCGAGCTCGCTCGAGTCTCTTGCCAAGGTTGTCATTGTGTTACCTCCTGTGGTTCGCTCTAGCTCCAACTTCTACAATCCATACAGCTAGCCAAATGGCACATATATCCTTCTAGGCTTGCGTATCCGTGCTGATTTGGGCCCGCCGGACGGCGCCGCTGATCGCAGCCGCCCGCAGGTCGTCAAGGGGTACGTATTCACCTCCCAACGTTTCGGCGACGCGCCTTACGAGACCGAAGCGGTCGGAGCCCGGCGAAGGATCAAGGACAATGGAATGTACCTTCTCCTGCTTCAGGCTCTCGCACACTCTTAGGGCTTCGTCGAATGGGTCCGTGCCGGAGGCACCACTCTTCATACTCACATTGGCCCGGCAGTCGGAAACAATTGCCAACAGAGGCGGAGTGTCTGGGCTGCGTTGACGCTGCTGTCTGATGAGCCGGAGGGCGTCCGCCAGGGCCTGCGCCATCGGCGTTCGTCCACCTGTCGGGAGGTTGTCGAGACGCTGCTGCGCAAGCCTGGGGCTGTCCGTTGGTGGCAGCACCACCTCGGAGGTCGTACCCTGAAACGCGATCATTGCGACGCGGTCTCGACGTTGATATGCGTCCATCAGCAGTGACATAACCGCGCCCTTGACGGCCACCATTCGCTGGTGCGCGCCCATCGAGCCGCTGGAGTCGACGAGAAAGACCACGAGATTGCCCACTCGGGACTCACGCACCTTTTGACGCAGATCCCACGGTTCCAACTTCAGGGCGAGGTTGCTGTCGGTGAACGCTTCTCTGTGCACCTGGAAAGGCGCCGCCTCGCGGAGCGTGGCATCCAGGGCCAGGTCGGTGACGCCGGCATCTGGTTTCTCCGCTCCCACATACCGGCCGCGATGATCGCGAACGCGGCTCGTGGTGCGTCTGCCATGACTTGCACGGGGCTGTCTGTCCATTGCATCGAGATTCAAAGGACGAACCTTGAACAGCTCCCCCGTGGCGAACACGTCCTCGTCAGAGCCGGACTGTGGCTGCTCCTCGACATCTGGCATCTCCGGGGTTATGACATCATCCGGCGCGGACTCGGGAGACTGGGATTGCGAGTCCATAAGCTGCTGGGCCATCTCCTGCAGCCGCTCACTGTTGAGTTCCGGGTCGTCGAGGGGCTGGCGGCGCATCCTGTGCAGCAGGGCCATTTCAGCCACTCTCACAACGTCCTCTGGAATGACGCGACTTCTGCCCTCGTAAGCGGCAAGAGTCTGGGCCGCCTTGTATATGACGATGTCGGCGCGCAGTCCGTCTACCTCGTGACTGGCGCAGAGCTGGGCGATGAACGTCACGAGGCCATCGTCTACTACGACAGCCGGCAGGAGTTCCATGGCTTTTGCTATGCGCTGTCGTTCAGCCGATTCCACCTGCTCCCACTCTTGCTGGAAGGCATTCGGATCGCGTTCGTATGCGATGCGACGCCGGATTACATCAGCCCGTCGCTCGGCGTCCTGGATGTGGTCGATCTCAACCGCAAGCCCGAACCGGTCTATGAACTGCGGACGCAGATCTCCCTCCTCGGGGTTCATTGTGCCGATCAGCAGGAACCGCGCCGGGTGGGCGAACGAAATCCCCTCGCGCTCGACGAAATTACGTCCCATGGCCGCAGAATCGAGCAGCACATCCACGACGTGGTCGTTGAGCAGATTGACTTCGTCGATGTACAGGATGCCCCTGTGCGCCGACGCGAGCAGGCCAGGCTCGAAGCTGCGACGGCCCTCGCGGATCGCCACCTCGATGTCGAGCTTTCCGACCACGGCCTCTTCCGTCGCACTCACGGGCAGCTCAACCAGTCGTACCTGCCTGTCGACCGCGTTGCTGTCATCTCCGGCACAAAACTCGCAGCCGTCGAAAGGCGCAGACGGGTCACAGCTGTAAGGGCATCCCGCAACAACGTCGATCTGCGGCAGCAGCGCTGCCAGCGACCTCGCCGCGGTGGACTTCGCAGTACCTTTCTCGCCACGAATCAACACGCCGCCAATGCCGGGGTTGATAGCGTTCAGGACGAGTGCGAGCTTCATCCGTTCCTGCCCAACAATCGCGCTGAATGGGAACACGCTGTCTCGCGAGCTATGTGAGACGTTCGTCGTCATACGACAGATTGCTCCTGACGATCCTCGAGAAGCGCCTCGGTCCGCAGGTAAACCCGGCGAAGCTCGTTCAGCATCTCTTCAGGCGGCTCCTCCCACATCTGCCGGTCAGCTGCCTCCATGAGGCGTTCAGCAATGGCCCTCAGCGCCCAAGGATTGCTCTGCACGAAGAAACGCTGCATCTCAGGGTCGAGAGCGTACTTCTCTGTGACCTCCTGGTACATCCAGTCGTCGATGATCTCGGCTGTGGCGTCGTAGCCGAACATGTAGTCCACAGTGGCGGCAAGCTCGAAGGCACCCTTGTACCCGTGCCGCTTCATCGAATCCATCCACTTCGGATTGACAACTCGCGACCTGAACACCCTCCGGGCTTCTTCCTTGAGGTCTCGGGTTCGGAGCAGACTCGGGTCTGAGGAGTCGCCAAAGAACTGGCGCGGGTTTTCCCCCGACAGCACACGGACTGTCGCTATCATTCCGCCGTGGAACTGCATGTAGTCGTCGGAGTCGAAGATGTCGTGCTCGCGGTTGTCCTGATTCTTTGTGGCAACGTCGATGGCGGCAAACCTGCGCTGGAACTCCCGAACTGCGCTCACGCCGTGGTGCTGTCTCCCGTACGCGTACGAGCCCCACGCCGTGTAGACGTTCGCGAGATCCTCGTCCGACTGCCAGCTTCCGTCGTCTATGGCCTGTAGGATTCCCGCGCCGTAGCTGCCCGGCTTGCTTCCGAAGATTCTGAACAGTGATTCAGACTCTGCGACATCCGTGTTCATGCCGGAGGAGGCCTTGTCTTCAACTTCGGCAACGTAGTGCTTTCTTATGAAGTTCCGGTCTTCAGGTTCGTCGAGTCTGGCCACCCTGTGAAAGGCGTCGTCCATCATGAGGATCAGGTTATGGAAGGCGTCTCTAAAGAAGCCGCTTATGCGGACGGTGACGTCTATCCTGGGGCGTCCAAGCTCCTCAATGGGTATCACCTCGAGGCCGGAAACGCGCCTGCTCTCCTCCTGCCACGTCGGACGCACGCCAATCAGCGCCAGGATCTGGGCAATGTCGTCCCCGTGAGTACGCATTGCCGAGGTTCCCCAAACGCTGATCCCTACGGATTCCGGGTACTGGCCCTCATCGTCCAGGTACCGTTCAATGAGCGAGTCCGCAAGCTGCCTGCCAATCTGCCAGGATGTCTCCGAGGGTATGCTACGCGGGTCCATCGAGTAGAAGTTGCGTCCTGTTGGAAGGACACCCGCCATGCCGCGAGTCGGAGCTCCGGCGGGTCCGGGCGAAATGAAGCGCCCATCGAACCCACGAAGCAGGGAGTCGATCTCATCGGTAGTCCGCTCCAGGGCTGGATGGACGGTCTCACTCACGTATCGAAGCACGTCAGGCACCGCGCCGCTATCATCGAGCAGATCGGAGACAATTCGCTCGGCTGCGGAGCCATCAAACGCCGCGTCGGCGAGGCTCTCATACATCTCACGCGATATGGCCTCAAGGCGTTCCACAACGTCACCGGCGCTGCGAATCGGTGAGCCGCCATTTGCGCCGACAAGGGCTTTGGGCATGGCGGAGGAGTTGACCGGTGCGCCTCTATCCTTCAGCAGCTCTTCGTAGTTCAGGCCGATCGCGTCGCCGATCGCATGTCGCATCCCCGGCACATCGCCGTTGTTCAGCCTCGTTAGGGCCAGCAGCAATCCAATCAGCATCTCACCCTGCGGGGCCTCTCCCAGCGTGTGCAGACCGTCGCGTATCTGTGCGTCCTTCAGCTCGCAGATGTAGCCATCGATGTGCAGTATGAAGTCGTCGAAATCGTCAGGTATCTCGTCCACACCCAGGTCTTCGCTTAACTTGGCTCTCTGCACCACCTCCCAGATCTGCTGACGCAGCATGGGGAGCTTCTGCGGGTCCATGCCCTGCGCGCGAGCGTATTCGTCCATGAGCTGCTCGCATCGGGTGATGTCGCCGTAGCTGTCGGCAGTCGTCATGGCGGGCACCAGGTGATCGATGATGACAGCGTGGCTGCGGCGCTTGGCCTGGGTACCCTCGCCAGGGTTGTTGATAATGAACGGGTAGAAGTGTGGCAGGTCGGGCAGGCAGACCTCTGGGAGGCACGAGGCTGACAGTCCGACTCCCTTGCCGGGCGTCCACTCCAGCGTGCCGTGCTTTCCGAGATGCACGACTGCATCGGCCCCAAACCCATCTCTCAGCCATCGGTAGAACGCGATGTAGTGATGGGTGGGCATCAGCTCAGGGCTGTGATAGATGGCGATGGGATTTTCGCCAAACCCGCGAGGCGGCTGTATCCCGACAAAAACGTTTCCAAGCCGAAGGCCCGCCATAAAGAGGTGGCCGTCGTCGACATACACGCTGCCCGGCGGCTCCCCCCAGTCGGACTTCATGGAGTCCTGTGCGTCCGCCGGAATACCCGCGAACTGTGCGGCGTACTCGGCTGCGCTTACTCTTCCCTCAGCGTTTCTCATCTGCTCGGGGGTCAGGAAGTCCGCATCGTAAGTACACTTATCAATGAGCCGTCGCATCAGCTCGTCGCCATCAGAAGGGATGTCCTCAACCGTGTAGTCCGCATCGCGCATCGCGTGCAGCAGGTTGATTGCCGATGCCGGAGTATCGAGCCCGACGGCGTTTCCCAGACGCGACGCCTTCGTGGGATAGTTGCTGAGCACGATCGCGATCCTGCGCTCGGCCGGGGGAGTGCCCCTCAGTTTCGCGTACCGAGCCGCCAGACCAGCCACTGATTCGGTGCGCTCGATGTTCGGAACATAACGGCGCAGCACGCCTGTCCCGGCGCCGTTCTGCGAGACTGACTCCTTGAACGACACGGGCACAGTGATGATGCGTCCGTCCAACTCAGGAAGCGCGATGTTCATGGCGATGTCCAGAGGGCTGAGTCCTATGTCCCGCTCTTCCCAAATCGCCTGTGGTTCGGTCGTGACGATCGCCTGGAGAATAGGCACGTCAAGACGTTCCAGCACGGCAACATCCCAGTTCTCGTCGGAGCTGTTTGCGACGTGTGGACCGCGGTTCTGGCTCATCGCGAAGCTATGGGTGCAGACGACGACGTCAACGGCAGCCTGACCCTCGCTGTCCATCAGATACTTGCGGAACACCGCTCCGTCGTCCTCTCGGAGACTGGAGCAGAATACAGGCAGGGCGTTGCAGCCGCGCCGTTCCAGGGCCTCCACCATGGCGTCGACGAATTCGACGTTTTGACTTACCCAGTGGGCCCGGTAGAAGAGCAGCGCCACTGTAGGCCTCGCGGGATCGCAGTACAGTTGCCTGTACTCGACGAGTGGCACGGCATCCGTTCCTCCAGGGCGGTAGGCGCCGTCCAGCGGCATGGGAACGGGCGGGCCGTAGCCGTAGTCGGTTCCCTGGGTCTCGTCACTCAGGAACCTGAGCAGGTTGCTCATATTGGCGACACCGCCGTGGTTGAGATACTCGAAGGCAGTCTGAGCCACGATCGCTAGAGTCGTAGAACGCCTCTCGAAGACGGCATCGCGGACAGGTTCACCAGAGCACGCGACAAGCGGAATGCCCCTATCCCGACAGGCTGCTTCCAGTTCCGAGAACCGCTCGCCCATCGCATTATCACCACCGAGAAGCCGGGTAAGTACGATGACTGCGTCTGCCAGGTCCTCGTCGATGAATTTCCTAAAGGCGTCTTCGTCCTGTACCAGCACGAAGGGATTAATGGCCAGCGTATCGCCGAATCCAGAAGGCAATTCAGACCTGACGCGATCCAGCGTCAGTATGTCAGTGTCGGATGTGGTTAGAATTACAATCATTTGCCAGGCAAGTGCCTTCCGTCGAATTCGGTTGGACTTTCAGTCCCGGCAACTCGCTGGCAGAGTCGGAAAAGCAAAAACGCTCCGACCTTTTCGGTGTCGGAGCGCATTGTGTTGTCTATACCCGTAGAACTATCGGTTGCTCTGTTCATGCAGGCATGGAAGCGCTCCCACCAGCGAGAAGCCGACTTCCAACGCGCGGGGCAGGTATCCTGACTCGCGGATCGTCGCTGCTGTGACGCCTTCCCAGTCGAAACCAAGTCGACCAGTGGCTGTTGTCACAGCGCTACCCGCTTACAGTGGCGCGGCCGTGGGAGACTTTCACTCCCTTCCCCGCTGCCTGCGCGTTAGTTATAGAGATCCTATTAAGGTACAGTTGAACTTGGCTGCAAACTACCACCGGTACGGGTACGTGTCAACCCCGTGCCACTGGTCAGGAGCGTGCGGCACTACTGACCAGCGTATGGTTCAAAGTCGGCGAATTCAGTCTCGCTAAAGAGGTCAGGGTACAGAAGCAGAGCCGTGTTTTCGATCCCCCTTACGTTCCAGTGTGAGAGTGTAGTGTAACGTCGGGAGTCGACGAGGTGGACCTCGCCGTCAGCGACTGCCGGGACCGCGGCGAGAACTGCGTTACTGAGCAACTCATCCCTGAACTGGATTCCGCCAAACGCGGGTGGCTGAGTAACGAGGATAACGTCAGGGTCCATCGCGGCTATGGACTCGATGCTTATCTCCTGGTGAGATGAGAGTCCCTCTTCTGCCGCGGCATTCACGCCACCCCCGGCCACAATTATTCCACCTTCCGTGGTGCTCTCTCCGGCGGCGTAGATCTTGTCGGAATAGTTTGTCAGTGCCAGGACCACAGGACGCGAGTCGTCTCCAGGAGGAGGCACTCGGTCATTAACTGCGCTCAGCCTGTTCTCAATATCCGCGGCCAGCTCCAGCGCACGCTCCTCCACGCCCAGCATGTAGCCAATCAGCAGGATGTTCGGAATGTTCCCCTCCGCTGAACTCTCCAGGGCGGGCCGGACTACTGTGACTCCGGCTTCCTCGATGAGATCAACAATGTCGGCGTCCGTGTATTTGGAGACAATTACGAGATCAGGGGCCGCAGCGAGTACATTCTCCACACCTTTCTCATAAATGGGCAGGCTGCTGGCGAACTCCGCGATGTTGGAGTAGGCAGGATCGGCAGTGAACTTGCCTACTGCGGCCACCCGTTCTGTGCTCAGCATCGCGAGGACCATCTCGTCGTGACCCAGGGAGTAAGAGAGCACGCTCTGCGGTGGTTCCTCTATAACTATCACACCGTCTGGAGTCTCGATCTCTCGAGGCCAGCCGCGGTTGGAAGGGTCCACGATCCCCGCCACCGCAGGATACGGGACAGCAGTCGGCGT
This sequence comes from Dehalococcoidia bacterium, assembly GCA_021295915.1. Lineage (NCBI taxonomy): Bacteria > Bacillati > Chloroflexota > Dehalococcoidia > Dehalococcoidia bacterium. The sequence continues at coordinate 1,904 of JAGWBK010000028.1, read as the reverse complement.
GGGAACCGTTGTGGCTGTGGGTACAGGTGCAGCCGTGGCCGTGGGCTCGGGTACAGAGGTCGCAGTTGGCACCGCAACGACCGCCGGTGCTGCCGTTGGGCTCGGAGGAGGAGCCGAGGTGGGTTCGGGCACAGGAGTCGGCTCAGGTGCAGGCGTGGGCGGCGGCGCGCTGGAAGATGCAACAGAAGGGACTTCCGCTGGCTCGGAATCAGCCCCACATGCCACCAGGCTGAAGGCGGCAATTACAGCGAACAGGGCTATCAAGGAAATTGAGCATAGTCTTGAATTCATCTCATCCTCCGTCGTCGTGACTTGGACTACAGCATTGATGCGCGAGCTTTATTGCGGGCGAGGAGCACCAGGAAGAAGGGAGCGCCTGTCAGCGCGGTAACCACTCCGACCGGCACCTCTGCCGGGTCCACCACTGTCCTCGAGAGTGTGTCGGCAGCGAGAAGAAACACACCTCCCCCAATTGCGCTGAGAGGTATGAGGACACGGTGGTCGGCGCCGACCAACAGTCGAAGCGTGTGTGGAGCAATCAGACCCACGAAGGCTATCGTGCCGGAGAAAGCGACCGCGGCTCCGGTAATCAGCGAAGTAGAAACCAGAAGCAGGTTCCTGGTGAGCGATACACGCGATCCCAACGCGCGAGCCTCCTCATCGCTGAGCATTAGCAGGTTCAGGTCCCGGGACAACACCACAGAGACCGCAATGCCCAGGATGACGAACGGCAGCGAGAGTCGGACGTCCTGCCAGGTTGAAGCACCGAGTCCACCTGCCAGCCAGAACAGCATCTCGCGCTGTGCCTGGAGGTTTGCGGTGAACAGGATTATGGCCGAAATCACCGCTGCTATGAAGGCGCCTATCGCCACCCCTGCCAGCAGGAGTGCAGCCATCGAGAACCGCCCTCCTACGGACGCCACCACGTACACGAGCACCAGAGTTGCTGTCGCACCGGCGAATGACATTGCGGGCAGCGCTAGCGACACAAGTGCGCTCGCGCCTGTCGCGATCGCGATCACCGCACCCAGGGCGCCACCCGTGGAGACGCCAATGATGCCGGGATCCGCCATTGGATTCCGAAAGAGGCCCTGCATGACTGCCCCGGACACACCGAGCGCCGCTCCGACTATCAGCGCCAGAACTATTCTTGGCAGTCTGATACTGGCGACTATTGCCTGTTCGGTGTTGGAGGCGTCGGCCTGCCCGAGATGCAACTGCTCGAGAAGTATCTCAAGGGCACGTGCCGGAGGGATAGTGTACGGTCCGACAGAAGTGGCTATCAGCACCAAGGCCAGACATATGATCAGAAGGACCGTGGACCCAATCGCGAGTCTCAGCAGTACCGGAGAACCTGCGAGTATGGGAAAACGGCGCAGGCGCCTCCTGTTTAGACGCCAGGTCAGTACGCCGAAACGCGGCCTGTCTTCGTTGGAGCGCAGGTCCGGCGCCCCAGAGTCCACTGTTCGCAAACTGAAAAATCCCCGCCGCTCTCTCGCGACAGGGATTGTGACAAACCGGACTCACTGTGCTTCAACGTAGTGCCCGGTGCCTGAGTCGCTCCCTGGGTCGAAGAGCGGCCACTCAGCCCTACCCGGCAGGTCTCCTGGCTTCCGGATCATCGCCTCTCCCGCGCCTTCCCGTCCAAGCTAATGGACAGTGGCTTCAGCGGGGTGGCTAACCGGTTACAGTGGCGCCTCCGCAGCGGATTTTCACCGCTTTCCCTATTCGCGTTCTCTTTTCGAACGCACCGGGGTGGGTTGGCCTTTCTTGGCTGCGAGGATACTAACAGCGCCCCATGGGGCTGTCAACGGATGACTCTCCGAGTAACCGTCCCATAGGCGGTGTGGAAAGAAGAGGGCGGAGAAACTTGGTAAGGTTTCGATAACCATAAAGAGACCAAG
>JAGWBK010000027.1:4123-30876 GCA_021295915.1 Dehalococcoidia bacterium | reverse complement strand
GGTGTGACTGAGGGAGACCTTCCCAGGAGAGCCAGGGGTCTCGTGTTAGAATGGCTGGACATTCACCGTAATGAACTCTTGGCAAACTGGCAGGCTGCGGAGGACCATCTACCAATGCAACGGATCCCTCCTCTGGAATAGGTACCATGTTCAACGTCGTCGAAGCACGCTACGTAGACCAGTTCGTGATCTGGCTGCTGTTCGAGGACGGAGCAGCCGGCGAAGTCGACCTGTCAGACCGGCTGTTCGGCCCGGTATTCGAACCGCTCAGGGAGCCCGAGTACTTCCAGCAGTTTGAAGTCCACCATGAGTTAAAGACCTTAGTCTGGCCGAATGGGGCAGACTTTGCTCCAGAGTTCCTGTATGAGAGGGTCAAGGTAACGGCTTGATTCGGCGCCGCTAGATCTGGAATAGCCTTCAGACTGCCAGCCCCTGCGTGACTGACCAGGGAGAAGCGCCGTCTACTCCGGCACCGCGTACCGGCCCCCTGCCCACTCCCACGTACTCGAAGCCAGACCTGCCCATCTCTGAGGGATCGAGCGCGTTCCTGCCGTCGAACACCAGGCGCGGCGGAATCATGCATCGGGACACGACGCGCCAGTCTGACTGGACGATCGAGTCCCACTCCGTCAGCAGCACCAGCGCCTGCGTCCGATTCGCCGCCTCCTCCACGCTATTGACGAGCTGCACCGACGCGGGCAGGCTCGGACGCGCCGACTCCATCGCCTCCGGGTCGTACGCCTGCACTTCGGCTCCCTCGTCTACGAGCGCGTGTATGAGGTCGAGCGACGGGGCATCCCGTACATCGTCGGTGCCAGGCTTGAACGCCAGACCGAGTATGCCAACTCGCAGGCCCTCCATCGCACCGCCGAAGCGCTGTCGCAGCGCATGCAGAGGCAGCAGACGCTGCCTGTTGTTCGTGTTGATGACCGACCTCAGAAGGTCGACGCTCGCGCCGCTGGTAAGAGCGAGATGGTCCAGCGCGCGAACGTCCTTCGGGAAGCACGAGCCGCCATAGCCTACCCCGGCGTGTATCCTGGCGCCCGTCCTCGAGTCCATCGCCATTCCATCACTGACGTCGTCAATCGAGGCCCCTACCGTGTCACACAGCGAGGCAATCTCATTGATGAACGAGATCCTCGTGGCAAGGAACGCGTTGCTGGCGTACTTGATCATCTCTGCGCTGGTGATGTCCGTAATCATGCACGGCGCGTCGATACCTGAGTACATGCGCTGGACCGTTTCGACCGAACGCACATCGTCCGGTTCGACCCCGATGACGATACGGTCCGGCCTCTCCCAGTCATCGACAGCACGACCCTCACGCAGGAACTCAGGGTTGGACGCGTACCTGATGGACGCGGCCCTGAGTTCAGTCTCCAGCAGCTTCCGGCCAGTCCCTGGAGGGACAGTGCTCTTCATCACTACAGTCAGATCTCCGGGGTCCATTGACCTTATCCAACTCACAGCAGCCCGTACCTGGTGCAGGTCGGCCCCGCCTCCATGCGTCGGAGGCGTGCCGGTTGCGATGAGCGCCACGTCGCCCAGGGGCTCCGCAACGTCGTCGCGGTGAACAAATCGAAGCGATCGCGCGGCAAGCCCGGCGACTATGCGCTCTTCCAGCCCCGGCTCGTACAGGGGCACCTCGCCGCTGTTCAACAGGTCAGTGCGACTCCTGTCGATGTCGATTCCAAGCACATCGTGCCCGGCCCCGGCAAGCGCCGCGGCCGCAACCGTGCCAACGTATCCAAGCCCTACAACGGTTATCTTCAAAGCCGCCGCCCTCCTGGGGAATAGAAAATAGCGAATGATATAGAATAACTGAGCCGATCTATCCGCACTTCACAATTCTACATCCTATATTCGCGGTTCGTAATGTTTGTCGTTGGCACAGCAGGACACGTCGATCACGGCAAGTCGACTCTCGTAGAGGCCCTGACGGGTATCGACCCTGATCGCCTCGCCGAGGAGAAGGAACGGGGCCTGACGATAGACCTAGGCTTCGCGTGGCTCCAGCTGCCGTCCGGCAACGAGGTCAGCATTGTCGATGTCCCCGGACACGAGCGTTTTGTGAACAACATGCTCGCAGGCGTGGGCGGAATCGACATCGCTCTGCTGGTAGTGGCTGCCGACGAGTCTGTCATGCCGCAGACGCGCGAACACCTCGCCATCCTCGACCTGCTCCGGATACCACGCGGGCTGGTTGCCCTCACCAAGAATGACCTCGTCGACGACGAGTGGATCGAACTCGTCACGGCAGACGTTGAGAGCACACTGGAAGGGACAGCCCTCGAAGGTGCCCAGATCATGCCTGTATCAGCCCACACCGGCGAGGGCCTTCCCGAACTGATCGCCGAGATCTCGGCGATGGTCGAGGACATTCCAGCCAAGCGCGATCTCGCGCGGCCCAGGCTGCCGATTGACCGCGCCTTCACCCTGACGGGATTCGGGACCGTGGTGACCGGCACCCTGATCGACGGCCACCTGGAAACGGGCCAGGACGTCGAGCTGACCGTGGCCGGAGAGCGGACCCGCGTACGGGGACTCCAGACACATCGGAACAAGGTAGACCGCGCCGAGCCCGGCACCCGCGTGGCTGCGAACCTCATCGGTGTGGCACAGGACGACGTGTATCGCGGAGAGGTGCTAACCAACCCAGGATGGCTCAGGCCCACTACGGCGTTCGATGTTCACCTGCGTGTTCTGGAAGACGCGCCAAATCAGCTGCGCCACAACATGTACGTGACCGTGCACACAGGCTCCAGCGAGTCTGTCGCACGCCTGAGACTGTTCGAAGACGACCGCGCCCAGCCGGGCGACACGACCTGGGCGCAGTTGAAGGTGGACTCCCCCATAGCAATCGCCAAGGGCGACTACTTCGTCATACGGTCCAACATGACCACGCTCGGCGGCGGCAACATCGTCGACACGCACGCACCGCGTCCCAGGCGTCGTCACGTCCCCACCATCGAACGACTCGAGATCATGGAACGAGGCTCCGACCGGGATGTGCTGCATAAGACCATCGAAGGCATCGAGCCCGCCGAGTTCCGGGCCGTGGTCAACCGCGCCAACCTCAACGAAGAGACTGCACGTTCAGAACTGCAGGATATGATTGCAGAAGAGCAGGTGGTCGTCCTTGGAAGCGGTGGCATCACTCAGGCCACCAGGTTCTACACTGCCGGCGGGTGGCGAGCGCTGGAGGACCAGACACGCGCAGCTCTCGGAGACTACCACCGCCAGTTCCCGCTGCGCCTCGCCGCACCCAAGGAAGAGCTGAGGTCGAGGCTCCGACTCACCCCCCAGGTCTTCAACGACGTCCTCAGGTTGCTGAACGAGGCCGGTGTCACCGTCGAGCAGGGATCCACAGTCAGGCTGCCTGAACACTCCCCCAATTTGGGAGATTCCCAGAAGGAGACCGTCGACGAATACCTGCGCCAACTCGGGTCGGACCCGTTCTCGCCCCCCACTGACTTCCCCATAGATCCCGAAGTCGTGAATCTGCTGGACGCCGAGGGTCAGGTTGTGAAGGTCAGTGAGTCAGTGGTCTTTTCGGCATCTGCATACCAGCAGATGGTGGATAGGATAACCGCCCACTTATCTGAGAATAGTGAGATTACAGTGGCCGACGTCAGAGACCTGTTGGGCACGAGCCGCAAGTACGCGCTCGCGCTGATGGACCACCTCGACCATGTACGGGTCACTCGTCGTGTCGGCGACGTTCGCGTGCTAAGGTAGGCCCCTAGATGGCATCTGAAAGAGTCGCAACTTCCGAATATCGGCTCCTCCTGGTCGTGGAGTCCCGTGCGCTCCCTGTGTCTTACGTCTCCAGGACGCTCAGGGTCATCCAGGCCGCCGTGCGAGAGGTAGCCAAGGGTGTCGAAGAAGGAGGCGCGATGTTCGAAGGCCAGCCCCAGCCGTCTCTGCTACTGGACATCACGATCCCGAACGAGACTGAAATCGAGTTTAGCCTCTATTTCGCCGACCCGGCAGACGACACGCCCATGCCAGAGCTCTCGACAAGGGCGTTCGAGCCGTTCATGGAGGAGTTTGGCGAGCTGCTCAAGCAGATGCCGCAGCGCGGCCTGTGGGGACGAATGGCACGCCAAACGGGATCTCACCGCCTGCTGACCGAAGCCTCTCGAAGGCTCGATGAACTACGCGTAGAGCTTCGCCACTTCCGAAAAGCCGTCCTCAAACACCGCTCCAGGTCCATTACCTTCGACGGCGACCAGATGGAGATCGAGTAACGGTCATTCGTCTTGAACGAGAATTGGGCTCACCAATAGACCGTCGACACGTATCAGACGCTCGTTTAGGGAATCCACACCGAGCCCAAATATCTGAAGTGTGACCGCACCCAGAAGCACATTCGAGTCCTCATTCGCGAACACGATGGGACTATGGAACGACGAGCCGAGTATCCGTAGCGACGCCTCGCCAACATCCCTTTCGATCCGCTGCCCATCTGCGAGGATGAAGTTCATTTGAGCAACCGGGACCACTCCCAAGCGATTGAGAACTGACGCAGGTATCATCGTGTAAGTCGCACCTGTATCAACAAGCGCCTCAACCGTCTCGAACTGACTCCCAAGTGAGTCACCAACCTCAATCTCAACTGTGAACGTGCCCATATCGCCTCCGACTAACGTAGAGGTAGCACCTCAAGTACCGGGCCGTTGACCAGGTTCATGGGCTGCCGGCCGTCGAGCACGGCGGCGACCTCGACGCCGTACCGCCTGGGCCGCAGCTCCATCGAAAGCTCCGAGTAGTGGGCCGCGTGTGGAGTGAGAACAGTATTGCTCATGCTCAGCAGCGGGTTGTCGGCATCAGGCGGCTCCTGCTCGAGCACATCAAGGCCTGCGCCAAGAATCCAGCCTTCCTGCAGGGCCGTGGTCAACGCGGCCTCGTCAACTACGGGCCCTCGGGACGTGTTGATGAGAATGGCCGTCGGCTTCATCTTCCGCAGCGCCTCTTCATCAATGAGGTGGAAAGTGCCCTCGTCCAGTGGTGTATGTACCGAGATGTAGTCTGATCTCGCCAGCAACTCGTCGAACGACACTGACTCCGCACCCACCGCCTCGAACCCTTCGTCCGAGAGAAACGGGTCGTACGCGATCAACTCGACCTCGAATGCCTTGATCCGCCTCGCGAACGCACTTCCAATCCGGCCGAGGCCGACCACTCCTACTGTCTCTGTGTGCAGCGGACCCACCGGCGCCGAGATTCTCGGCGTCCACCGGTCCTCCCGAACACTCGCCTCCTGCTCAAGCAGCTTCCGGTTTGCAGCCAGGAGAAGCATCATCGCCTGGTTGGCAACCTCGCGCGTCCACAGGTCAGGCACGTTGATAACCGCGATACCGCAGTCTGTCGCTGCAGGAACGTCTATGCAGTCGAACCCAACGCCCGTCCTGAGGACCGCCTTGCAGTTATCCAGCGACGACAGCACCCGCCGGGTGATCGGCGACTCCGTCACGATGAGAGCGTCCGCATCCTTCGTCTGCTCGATGATCTCGTCTTCACTCTCCAGTCGCCCCAGCGGAATCAGCGTGGCGCCGACCTTATCCAGTTCCTCGACGGTGTCGTCGTGAGCGCCGGCTCCGAGTGAATAGACTGTGAATTTTGCTTCTGATGTCATTGGTGTATTGCTCCCCGGAATCTTGTTCGCGAAATTGTAGCATCAGGCACGATGTCAGGTCTGCCAACTGCCCAGCCGGCTCATGCCCCGGACATCCGCGCCCCGTAGTGCTCGAGACGTTCCGGGATGTCGTCTCTGGACTCAAGCCCGCGCTCAAGCCTGGGCAACTCCGCGGGCGGCATAGCCACGAGGAACAGGTGGCCCGGCATCTCCGTGTAGAGTCGCATTCCGATGCAGCCCAGAGACAGCGTCGTATTCTGGTTTTCATGCGCTATGGGAAGCACCCCACAGGCGGGCCGGGTGAACACCGCACCCTGTGGGTTGTTGCGCCACATGATCTTCCCGACTATCTCCTGGACTACTCCCATCTGGGGAAGGGTTGCCCACATCAGGGCAAGGTCGGGCTCCACCGGCATCTTCCACAGGGGGCCGTACACGACGCCCCTGCCAGTCGGCTGAAATCTGGCCGTTTGCTCGATTTCTTCGGTGGTGCCAGCTTCCACCTCGCATAGCTCCGTCAGGAGTCCGGCGAGTTCATCTTCCCGCCCCTCTGCAGAACTGAACCCGGAGACCACTCCGCCTATACCGCAGCCATCGTGCTGCTCGGCCGTGGCGTAGAACACCCGAAGCTCTGCGAGCCTCCACAGCGAGCAGAACGAAGGAGGGTCCCTGTACAGCGGGGCGACATCCACTGGCTTCTCGTCCACGAACGCCATCCCCACCGGCGGCACCTCCATCCCCAGCCGGTCAGCCAAGAGCTGCACTACGTTAAGTGTGTCCATTACAGCCACGTTTCTCCAGTATCTTTATCAGTATCCCCAGAAATAGCACGGGGATTCCGAGATTGCAAATTGCGTCAACAGGCCCCTTCAATTCTCCAGGTTGCCTTGATATGATGCGGTCACAAGTCTCGGAGGTGGATGCCCAGTGAAGATGGAGACCATTACCGTGTCGCCGGGTGAGCAGCGTGTCCTGCTCATGTTCGATCCTGAAGGCAGGACAACAGACGACCAACAGGTACAGTCGTACCTGGATAGCAATGGCCTCGAGCCCAGACGCATATACCGTGAGACTAGAGACGAGTCCGCGTATGAGGTGCACTACTTCGGTTACTGTTACATCGAATCGCATCTGGACAGCCTTACAAGTTTGGCAAGTGGAGACTAGGTCAACCTAGCCAATCCCGCTCGTCAATCAACCTGAACTGCGGATTGAGGTTTCCGCAGCCGGGTTAGATTTGACACATTACACGGGACTGTGTTAGGGTGTACCGCGTCGCCATATGCGCTTCTTATTATTCGTCAATTCCCCGCAATTACGAAACCTTACTACCCGTCCGTCCAAACCTCCCCCTTTCCTTCGACGGTCTATTCCGTCGTAACGTCATTTCAGGCCATTTTCAGTTAGCTGTCGCTTTGTATTTGCATTTCAGGAGTGTGAGAGCGTATGACCTCGACCGCATTGCAGGTTAGAAACGATCAGAACGGCGCCGCTTCCAAGAGGTCCTACTCGAGGATACCGGCCATAATTAACGTTCCCAACCTCATCCAGGTCCAGTTAGATTCCTTTGAGCACTTCAAGAGCGAAGGGCTCCGGGAGCTATTCAACGAGATCTCTCCAATAGAGGACTTGCCCAGCAGCCGGTTTGAGCTGACACTGGGAGACCACTACTTCGAAGAGCCAAAGTTCTCGGAGGAGGAGTGCCGAGAGCGAGAGTCCACCTACGCGGCGGCCTTGTACGTTACCGTCAAACTGACCATCAAGGCATCCGGGCCAGGTCAGGGGGAGATCAAGGAGCAGACGCTCTTCATCGGTGACATCCCGATGATGACCTCCACAGGCACGTTCATCATTAACGGCGCCGAAAGGGTTGTTGTCAGCCAGCTCGTGCGCTCGCCGGGCGTCTACTTCACAACCGACTCCGATCCCAACACCGGCAGACCGCTGGCCGCAGCCAAGCTCATCCCCTACAGGGGAGCTTGGATGGAGTTCGAGACCTCCAACCGCGATGTCCTCTCCGTAAAGGTGGACCGCAAGCGCAAGACTCCGGTCAGCACGCTTCTGCGCTGCCTTAGCTACTACTACGATAAGCCTGAGGACGCCGACAAGCGCGGCCTTTTCGAGTCCAATGAGGGCCTGCTCTCGCTGTTCGAGGACGTCGACACCGATGAAGAACACAGCTTCATGCGGACGACGATAGATAAGGACACCGGAGTCACCACGCCGGAAGAGGCGCTGATGGAGTTCTACCGTAGGCTCCGTCCAGGTGAGCCTCCCAATGTCGATAACGCCAAGAACCTGCTCGACAGCCTGTTCTTCAACGCCCGCCGATACGACCTCGGCAGGGTGGGACGCTACAAGCTCAACTCCAAGCTTCACCCGGACAACGAGGAAGACTTCCAGGAGCTAACGCTCTCGCCGGATGACATCGTCGACCTGCTGAGGCGGATGGTCCAGATCAACAACCGCGTTCTCGATCCTGACGACATCGACCACCTCGGCAACCGTCGCGTACGCGCCGTTGGCGAGCTCATCCAGAACCAGGTCCGCGTTGGACTGCTCAGGATGGAGCGCGTCATTAAGGAGCGCATGACGACGCAGATGGACCCGGCTACGACTACTCCGGCTGCGCTCATCAACATCAGGCCTGTGGTCGCCTCGGTGCGCGAGTTCTTCGGCGGCTCTCAGCTCTCCCAGTTCATGGACCAGACCAACCCGCTCGCCGAGCTTACCCACAAGCGCAGGCTTTCGGCCCTTGGTCCAGGGGGACTTTCCAGGGAGCGTGCAGGATTCGACGTCCGCGACGTCCACCACTCTCACTATGGCCGAATCTGCCCAATCGAGACGCCTGAAGGCCCGAACATCGGTCTGCTCGGCTCGCTCGCGACGTATGCCCGAACCAATGAGTACGGCTTCATTGAGACCCCTTACAGAAAGGTCTATAAGGAGATCCTCAGTACGGACCCGCGCCTGGATGGCCGCACGCTAACGGAGGACGTCTCTGATGACGACGGCACTACGATCCTCAAGGCGGGAGGCAGCCCCACGAGGAGCAACGGCAGGCTTACGAAGATCAGGGCGCTCTCGGAGCGCATGATCCAGGTAGCTCCGTTCGTCTCGGACGACCCGGAAGACATCGTATATCTGACCGCAGACAAAGAAGAGACAATCCACATTGCACAGACCAGCGCCGCGCTCGACGAGCATGGCCAGTTCACCCAAGATCGAGTTGAGATTCGGATGGGCGAACAGGTCGGACTGGAGCCGCCGGAAAGCGTCGAGTACATGGACGTTGCTCCAATACAGCTCGTCAGTGTATCGACCGCGCTGATCCCGTTCCTGGAGCACGACGACGCCAACCGCGCCCTGATGGGCTCGAACATGCAGAGGCAGGCAGTGCCGCTTCTCAGACCCGAGCCGCCGCTGGTCGGCACCGGCATGGAGGAGCGCGTCGCCAAGGACAGCGGACAGGTTGTCCTCTCTGACGTCGACGGCGTCGTCACCAATGTCAGCGGCGACCGAATCATCGTCACGGGAAGTGACAACGAAGTCAGGGTCTTCCCGCTCAGGAAGTTCATGCGCTCCAACCAGGGGACCTGTGTCAACCAGCGTCCCATCGTTGACATGGGCGATGTCGTAAAGGTTGGCGACGTTCTTGCCGACAGCTCCTCAACAGGTCGCGGCGAGCTCGCCCTGGGCCAGAACGTGCTTGTGGCGTTCATGAGCTGGGAAGGCTACAACTTCGAGGACGCCATTATCATCAGTCGCAAGCTGATCGAGGACGACAAGTTCACCTCGATCCACATCGAAAAGCACGAGGTCGAGAGCAGAGACACCAAGCTCGGACCAGAAGAGATCACGCGGGACATCCCTAACGTCGGGGACGAGAGCCTGCGCAACCTCGACGAAGAGGGGATCATCCGCGTAGGCGCCGAGATTGGCCCCGGAGACATCCTCGTAGGCAAGATCACGCCGAAGGGCGAGACCGAACTCAGCGCAGAAGAGAAGCTGCTGCGAGCGATCTTCGGTGAAAAGGCCCGCGACGTTAAGGACACTTCGCTCCGCGTACCTCACGGACAGCGCGGCAAGATCATCGAAGTCCGCGTCCTGAGCCGCGACAACAAGGACGAGCTCCCTCCGGGAGTCAACAAGCTGGTCAGGCTCTGGGTAGCCCAGACTCGCAAGATTACTGAAGGCGACAAGATGGCCGGCAGGCACGGCAACAAGGGTGTCGTCGCCCGCATCCTGCCCGAGGAGGACATGCCGTTCCTCCCGGACGGGACTCCGGTCGACATCATACTGACACCGCTCGGCGTGCCATCCCGCATGAACCTCGGCCAGGTCCTGGAGACACACCTCGGCCGGGCCGCCAGCCTGCTCGGATTCAGGGCCGTAACCCCTGTATTCGACGGTGCCCCCGATACCGCCATCGAGGACTCCCTCGGTCAGGCGTGGATCGTGGAGCAGTCCGGTGCGCTGGACCCCAGGATCCTTGGTCAGGACATCGAACTCAATATCGACCACGACCGCGTTCGCGAGTGGCTGGATGAAAGGGGATACGCATACGACGACCTCTTCGGGAAGGACGCCGAACTGGGCGCTGCCCGGCGAGCCAGCATCGGAATCTGGCTGAAAGAAGTACGGGGCATGGACGTCTCCGACCTTTCGGAACAGGAGATGCTGGACGAGGTCGCACGGCTCAACCGCGACGAACAGGTCGCAGCTCCGATCATCGGGAAGACGACTCTTCACGATGGAAGGACAGGCGAGGCGTTCGACCAGCCGATCACGGTCGGCCAGATCTACATGATGAAGCTGATCCACCTGGTTGAAGACAAGATTCACGCCCGCTCGACCGGCCCCTACTCCCTCATCACCCAGCAGCCGCTGGGAGGCAAGGCGCAGTTCGGAGGCCAGCGATTCGGCGAGATGGAAGTCTGGGCGCTCGAAGCGTACTCGGCCGCGTACAACCTCCAGGAGATGCTCACCGTCAAGTCAGATGACGTTGTCGGCAGGGTCAAGACCTACGAGGCGATCGTCAAGGGCGAAGATGTAATTCAGCCCGGCATACCGGAGTCCTTCCATGTGCTCATGAAGGAACTTCAGAGCCTCGGACTGTCCGTAGAGCTTCTCTACGAAGAGCCTGAGACTCTCGGTCTCGGTGACTTCGACGAGGGCTTTGAAGATGACCTCGTGGACTCGCTTCAACCCTTCGGACTGGTTGGAGGGCTGGACGCCGGCGATTCCGATCCGGTTCCCGTAACTGTGAACATAGGCGACAACGTGATCGATGCCGAAGACGTTGCCGCAGAGTCCGCTGAACCTGCCGCGGAGGAGGCTGAAGCCCCCGCAGACGACGACTGACGTCCACTCGATAAATTTCGCACCGGAAGAGTCCTGACTCGAACTAGGCTGAAATCCAAAAGCCCGCAACACTGAAGTAGTGGAGAGCGAATATGGCCCTTGGCGGCAACGATTTCAACGCAATCCGAATATCTCTGGCCACCCCGGAGCAGATCAAGATCTGGTCGTATGGTGAGGTCACCAAGCCGGAGACGATCAACTACCGTACGCTGAGGCCCGAAAAAGACGGCCTCTTCTGCGAGCGCATCTTCGGCCCTACCAAGGACTGGGAGTGCTACTGCGGCAAGTACAAGAAGATCCGCTACAAGGGTGTGATCTGCGACCGCTGCGGCGTCGAGGTTGCACGCGCAAAGGTGAGGCGCGAGCGTATGGGGCACATCGCCCTCGCAGCTCCCGTCGCCCACATCTGGTTCTCCAAGGGCACACCGAGCCGCCTGGGACTCCTGCTGGACCTGTCCCCGAGAAACCTGGACAGGGTCCTGTACTTCGCACAGTACCTGGTCACCAGTGTGGACGACGAGTACCGCACTATGCGGGTCGACCAGATTCAGGAACAGCTCGACCAGGGTATTGAGAAGATCGACGAAGAGGGCGAGCGAAGGCTCGCCGAGCTTCAGGAGCAGCTCGAAGCTCTCGGAGAGCGCCCGGAGCCTGTGGAAGAAGTGGACGAAGACGAAGATCCGGCGGACACTCCCTGGCTGACGCTCGAAGCTGAAATCCACAAGCTCACATTACAGATCGACGAGGACAAGGCGGAATTCGAGGGCGAACTCAGCGACCAGATTGACGAGATCGAGAGCATCCAGCCCGGCGACCTGCTCACCGAGAGCCGGTACCGGGACCTTCGCGACCGCTACCCCGGCATCTTCCAGGCCGGCATGGGGGCGGAGTCGGTGCTCGAGAGGCTCAACAGCCTCGATCTCGATGAACTGCGCGACGAACTCCAGGCCGAGATGCAGTCGACCTCCGGCCAGAGAAGGAAGAAGGCCATCAAGAGGATGAGGGTGGTCGAGGCGTTCCGCAAGAGCGGCAACAGGCCTGAGTCCATGATCCTCACGACCCTGCCTGTGCTCCCGCCCGAGCTCAGGCCCATGGTGCAGCTCGATGGGGGCAGGTTTGCCACCAGCGACCTGAACGACCTCTACCGAAGGGTCATCAACCGAAACAACCGACTCAAGAGACTGATTGAGCTTGCCGCCCCGGAGATTATCGTCCGCAACGAGAAGCGGATGCTCCAGGAGGCCGTGGACGCCCTGGTGGACAACGGACGCCGTGGCAGGGCCGTGGCCGGCAGCCACAACCACCGGCTCAAGTCGCTGTCCGACCTCCTCAGGGGCAAGCAGGGCAGGTTCAGGCAGAACCTGCTCGGCAAGCGCGTGGACTACTCAGGCCGCTCCGTCATCATTGCCGGTCCGGACCTCAAGCTCCACCAGTGTGGCCTGCCGAGGAGAATGGCTCTCGAGCTATTCAAGCCGTTCGTCATGAACCGCCTGGTCATGAAGGGCTACGCGCACAACATCAAGAGCGCGAAGCGCATGGCCGAGCGCATACGGCCCGAAGTCTGGGACATCCTCGAAGAGGTCGTCACCGACAGGCCGGTGCTGCTCAACCGCGCTCCGACGCTTCACAGGCTCGGCATCCAGGCGTTCGAGCCCGTACTCATCGACGGCAGCGCCATCCAGCTTCACCCGCTCGTATGTACAGCCTTCAACGCTGACTTCGACGGCGACCAGATGGCCGTGCACGTACCTCTCTCAAGAGAAGCGGTCATGGAAGCTCGCAAGATGATGCTGAGCACCTTCAACATGCTCTCTCCGAGCTCCGGCGAGCCGATCGTCGCACCGACACTGGACATAGTGCTCGGCACCTACTACATGACGATCATCGACGAGCGCGCCAGGGGAGCGGGACGGACGTTCAGCAGCCGCGACGATGCCCGCCTTGCGCATGAGCTCGGCTCCATCGAACTTCGCGCCCCCATCAAGGTCATGATGGACGGCGAGATTGTCGACACAACAGTCGGGCGGATCATCTTCAACGACACACTTCCTGAGGGTGTCGACTTCCGCAACGACGAGATAGAGAAGGGCAAGCTCAAGGAGATAGTCGGCGAGGTCTACGCCACGCTCGGCAACGAGGGAACTGCAGAGGTCCTCGACCAGATCAAGAACCTGGGCTTCAAGTACGCCACCAAGGCCGGGATCACCATCGCTATTAGCGACGTTGCCGTGCCCGAACAGAAGAACAATATCGTCAGGAACGCTGAAGTTACCGTACAGATGCTCGAAGAGCAGTACTTGGATGGCCTCATCACTGACGAGGAGCGATACCAGAACGCCGTCTCAATCTGGACCAAGGCCAATGACGACCTCACAGAGGTCATCCAGCAAAACCTCCGCAACTACGGCGGGATCTACCTGATGGCCAACTCCGGTGCAAAGGGCAACATCGCCCAGATCAAGCAGATGGCCGGTATGCGAGGACTGATGTCCAATCCGCGCGGACGCATCATCGATCGCCCGATCAAGGCGAACTTCCGCGAGGGCCTCAGCGTTCTCGAGTACTTCATCTCGACGCACGGCGCTCGCAAGGGTCTCGCCGACACGGCGCTGAGGACCGCCGACTCCGGCTACCTCACCCGCCGCCTGATCGACGTCTCACAGGAGATAATCATCCTCCACGACGACTGCGAGACTCCGAACGGAGTCTGGATCAGCGCGGTTTCACAGGAAGAAGGTACGGCGCCGTTCGCCGAACAGGTCAGGACCCGGTATCTCTCAATGCCGGTCGCGGACATGAATACCGGTGAGATCATCCTGGACCGGAACGACGCGATTGATGACGACGCCGTCAGGAAGCTCGAGGAGTCCGGAGTAGAGGCCGTGTTCCTTCGGTCTCCCATGACATGTGAGTCTCCTCGCGGCATCTGCCAGAGGTGCTATGGCCTCTCGCTCGCTACGATGAGGCCGTCCATGATAGGCGAGGCCGTCGGAATCATCGCGGCCCAGAGCATTGGCGAGCCGGGAACGCAGCTTACGATGCGTACGTTCCACACTGGTGGAGTCGCCGGACAGGACATCACCAGCGGTCTGCCCAGGGTCGAGGAGCTGTTCGAAGCCCGCACACCTAAGGGTGAGGCAGTACTGTCCGAAATCGACGGTGTTGCCGAGGTGACGGAGCTCAGCGAAGGGCGCAGCATCCGCGTGACCAGCACCGAGGAGTACGCCGATGAGTACGTCCTGCCAGAGGGCTTCGCCCCTGCGGTAGAGGATGGCTCCCTGGTGGGTCTCGGTGAGGTGCTCGCGGAACCGGACGGCTCAACCGAGGTGGACGAAGACGACCTGGCGCTCATGTCCAGCGACGTCATGGCCCGTGTATCGGGTCTGGTGTCAGTCGAAGACAACGTGCTCACGATCACATGGACGGACCAGGACCAGAGGGAGTACGTCATCCCCGCTGCGGCGCGCATTGCCGTCAGGTCGGGCGACAACGTTACGGCAGGCCAGGCCCTGACTTCGGGGCCCAAGAACCCGCAGCAGATCCTGCGGATACAGGGCCGGGACGCCGTCCAGCGCTACCTCATCGACGAAGTACAGAAGGTGTACCGCTCACAGGGCGTGCCGATTCACAACAAGCACGTCGAGCTCATCATCTCCCAGATGCTTCGCAAGGTTCAGATCGACGATCCTGGAGACACAGAATTGCTACCGGGCGAGTATGTCGATCGGCAGCAGTACGAAGAGGTCAATGCGGAGATCCTCGCCGAAGGCGGAGAACCCGCGACCGCAACTCCAGTCCTGCTCGGCATCACGAGGGCATCGCTCAACATGGACAGCTTCCTCGCTTCGGCCTCCTTCCAGGAGACCACAAGGGTGCTGACCGAGTCGGCCGTCAACGGCCAGGTGGACCACCTGCGCGGCCTCAAGGAGAACGTCATCATCGGACGTCTGATTCCTGCCAGGCTCAACCTGACCGACGACGGCGTGAGCGGACTCAGCATCGAAGAGGCCAACGCTCCGACCAGGGGCATGGGCATCATGACTACAGGCGCCAGCGGGCAGGAGCCTGTACTGATGACGCACGAGCCAGGCTTCGAGCCTGACTTCGGCGACGAGCGCATTGAGCCCGAACCGATCGTGATGGACGAGCTTGCCGTCGAAGTGCCATCGGACGATGACGATTAGCCAAAGACAGCAGGGCTGACCAGGGCCCAATCGATCGAATAGCCAGGGGGCGGACTCTCAAATCGAGTCCGCCCCCTACTCGTTTCTTGAGGCCCGCAGTTTCTTGACCGTGTTTAGTACGCTTGCTAGACTTGAGACCTGCCAAAGCACCCCCGGGCGGTTAGCTCAGAGGCCTAGAGCGCTGCGTTGACATCGCAGAGGTCACTGGTTCAAATCCAGTACCGCCCACCACCCCCTGCAGACCCTCTCCTGCCCTGTTGCGTTGTTTCCATCCCTTGCGCTCGGCACCCCTAGTCCGCAGCCGTGCGCCGCCCTGACGCCACTTCTTGAGTAACTGTCGACTGATAGAAACAGATCAGGTGTAATTCGACGATTTCGTGCCGTCTGTCCCATTGGAAACCCAACCGCTTACTCATATAGTCTGTAAATGCCTTGATAACTTTACTGGGAAGCATTGCGTTGTACCTTACGAACAGTCCAAACGTCGGCGAATTCAACGGATGTGAAGGGCTCCCGGAGATATGCGCGCACGAGGTGAGCCCGGAACGATGTATAGCTGTTGAAGTTCCAGCTTCGGGGCATTCCGAAGCATCCCAGAACATGCAGAGGGATTTGCTATGACAAGAATCGTACTACTGCTGATTGCGTTGATCTCACTGGTCTCGGTGGCCGCTGTGGCATGCGGTGAAGACGATGAGAGCGACACGTTGCCCGACATAGCAGCCCTGTCGCAGACCGTGGTTCCCGCCACCGATACGTCGCAATCTGCCGCGGCATCCCAGCAGCAAACAGAGGCAACGCCCACCCCTGCGGCAACAGGAAGCCAGCAGCCGTCTCCGGCGCAGGCGCCAGTTGCCACCAAGGTCGAGGAACCGCAGGAAATGGAAGAGCGCACGGGAGGCGTGCTGCGCAGACTGTGGTCCGACCCCCCAACACTCGACCCCCACCTGTCTGGAGACACCACTTCGGCCGGAGTAGTGGTCGAGATCTTCAGCGGTCTGGTGGCGCTGAACACCGACCTCCAACTCGTGCCTGACGTCGCCGACAGGTGGGAGATCAGCCAGGACGGCAAGACCTACACCTTCTACATCAGGGACAACGCCAGGTTCCACGATGGCAAGCCGATCACCGCGAGCGACTTCAAGTGGTCCCTAGAGCGTGCAGCAAGTCCTGACACTGCCTCCCCTGTTGCGGATACCTATCTGAGCGACATCGTAGGTGTCGACGACGTACTCGAAGGCAGGACTACCGACATCGCCGGAGTACGCGTCATTGACGACCGCACGCTTCAGATCGAAATAGACGCCCCCAAGGCATACTTCCTCGCAAAGATGACCTACCCCACCGCCTACGTCCTCGACAGGGAAAACGTAGAGGCGGGCGGGAACAGCTGGACCGATTCTCCCAACGGCTCCGGTCCGTTCAGGCTGGCCGAGTACACTGTGGGTGAGGTGATCGTGCTGGAGCGAAACGAGAACTTCTACCTCGAACCTCCGCACCTCGACTCCGTCATCATGAACCTGGCTGGCGGCCAGTCCATGGCGATGTATGAGAACGATGAGATCGACATAACCGGAGTAGGACTGTTCGAACTCGATCGGGTGCTGGACCCTACTGAACCGCTGAACAAGGAACTCGTGATAGCCCCACCGAGCTTCACCACGTTCTACATCGGCTTCAACGTCTCAGAGCCGCCCTTTGACGACCCGAAGTTCAGACAGGCACTTACCCATGCCGTCGACAAGGACCTCATCGCCAACGAGGTACTCTCCACACTGGTCACGCCCGCGTACGGTGTGCTGCCCCCGGGATTCCCCGGTTACAACGCAGACCTTGAGGGGCTGCAGTTCGACCCCGATCTCGCAAGGCAGCTCCTGAGCGAATCTGATTATGCTGACGCAGAGACGAGGCCAAGAATCGTCGTTACTGTGCCCGGCACCGGCGGATCTATCGGCCTGGATATGGAAGTCGTAATCGAAATGTGGAGACAGGAGCTCGAAGTAGAGGTCGAGATCCAGCAGGTGGAGTGGGCCACGTACCTCCAGGACCTCAATGCGAACAAGTTCCAGGCATTCGGTGGAAGTGGCTGGCAGGCCGACTATCCCGATCCTCAGGACTTCCTGGACATCCTGTTCCACACCGACAGCAAGCAGAACCACACCTCGTACTCGAATCCTGAGTTGGACTCGATTCTGGAGCAGGCTCGCACCGAACCGGACGTCGAACGGCGGGTTGAGCTATATCACCAGGCCGAGGACCTCATCGTGCAGGACGCCCCACTGCTGCCCCTGTGGTACACGGGCGAGCAGTACGTGCTGATAAAGGGCCACATCGAAGACTACCGCCTCACTCCGATGACCATTCCAAAGCTCCGGCACGTCAAGTTCTCAGGCTGACGCAATAGCCCACTCGGGCAATAGAGTTTAAATGCGCCAGCGGCCCCCAAGGTCGCTGGCACGTTGTGTTTGAGGGACTCATGCAGCTTCTGATACCGGCGAGTCGACCACATGGGCAAGCGTGATACAATCCGCCCAAAGCTGGCCTCCGTTCACGGACGGCCATCCCGGAAGCGACGTTCCCACCGAGGTCGAAGGAGAGCACAATGGCGAAGAAGAAGGGCACTGGTCTGCTCATGGTCTGGTGCGAGGTGCCGGACGAAGTTGAGGACGAGTTCAACCGCTGGTACAACGACGAGCACATTGAGGAGCGACTGTCGATTCCGGGTATTCTCAGTGCGGCTCGCTACGAGGCCGTAGTGAGCGGGCCGAAGCACCTTGCCGTCTACGAGCTTGAGAACTCAGCCGTGATGGAGTCCGATGAGTACATCAGGGTGAGGTCCAACCCGACAGAGTGGTCCAAGCGGATGTCGCCCGAGTTTACGGCCACCACCTACGTCCGCAACGTGTACGAGATGATTCGCCCGTCGGGGCTGACCGACGAAATCGCCTCCAGCCCCATGGCTCCGGCGCTTCAGATTGGCAGGATGGGCATCCCCGCAGATACCGAAGATGAGTGGAACAACTGGTACGACACCGTCTACGTCCCGAACTACGAGACCGTGCCGGGTGTGAGACGAGGACGCCGCTACACGGCCGTCACTGGCACACCGGCGTACATGACGATGTACGAGTTCGACCACACAGAGGTCTCCAAGGGCCAGGAATGGCTCACTCAGCAGACCGCCCACCCCGACAACGCTCGGATGAGGAAGGCGATGATTCACCTCCCGGAATCGCCCGGAGTGTGGCGCAAGACATTCGAGCTTGGAGAGTAGCTTCCCAAGACGGCCCGTGAGCCTCTTCTCATATCTCCACAACGTAACGCAAGGATGGATGACATATGACTGACATGATCCGAGTCGGAAACGTCGAGATAGTCGCGGTGCTGGACATGGTGCCGCCGCCACGCGACCCCACCGTCTTCATCACGGACCAGCCACGTGAGGCATGGGCTCCCTACGAAGACGAGGTGTTGGAAAACGGGTTGTTGCAGCTCTACTACGGCAGCTTCTTCGTCAGGTCGGGAGGCCAGACCATACTCGTCGACACCGGCATGGGCCCAGGCCCGCACGCGCACCTGGAGAACCGCACTGGCAACCTGCTTGGCGCGCTCAGTGATGCCGGGGCCGCGGCTGAAGAGATCGACATCGTCATTCACACCCACCTGCATCCCGACCACGTCGGGTGGAACGTAGACAGCTCAGGCGACGCAGCCAGGCCGTACTTCCCCAATGCCCGCTACCTTGGCCCTCGTAAGGACTGGGAGCACTTCATGCAGCCCGAAGTGCTGCCGACTGCTGGCCACATAACCCAGAACGTCATCCCTCTGGACGAGCTCGGACTGATCAAGTTCATAGACGATGGCCACAACGTGACCGACGAGATAACCACACTGGAGACTCCGGGCCACACTCCCGGCCACCAGGTGATTCTCATAAGCTCAAACGGGGAGAGGGCCGCCATCATCGGCGATCTGATCCACAACCCGGTACAGATCTACGAGCCCGACTGGTGCGCCTTCGTGGACACCAACCCGGACGATACACGCCGCTCCAGGAAGGCCTTCATGGACCGCGCCGAACAGGAAGACATGGTCGTGGCCGCCGGTCACTTCCACCCGGACCGCCACATCGGCCGCTTCGTCAGGCTCGAAGGCAAGCGCTACTGGCGCGGGATATAATCCTCTCGCCACCACGTCCGTTCGTCCTGAGCTTGTCGAAGGACGGCAGCCACCAACCACCAGCAACAGTTCAACAGGAGGTTCTGATCAATGCATCTTCTTGAAGTGCTCAATCCCATCGGCCAGCAGCGAGGGCTGATGAACTCGCTCAAGATCAGTCCCAGACCGGACTCGCTCGACAACAAGATCGTCGGGCTAATCTGGAGCGGCACCCACGGCGGCGACCTCGCCCTGAACCGTGCCGGAGAGATGATCCAGGAGCGGTTCGACAACGTTACCGTCAACTTCTACACCGGCGGCAACTACCCGACGCCGCCACCGATAGTCCAGCAGGCAGCAAGGGAGTGCGACGTCGTCATCGGCGCCACAGCTGATTGAGGGACGTGCGCGTCGTGGATGGTCCACGACATGATTGAGATCGAGAAGACGGGCAAGCCTGCCATCCCGATCGTATCCGGACGCTTCGAGGAGGACGCCATCGCAAGCTCTCGCGCATTTGCGATGCCGAACCTGCAGTTCGTCATAGTCCCCCGCATCTACCGGAACCTAGCCCCGGACCTGTGTATCAGCCAGACTGAGGCCGTGATAGACGAGATTGTCGAGGTGCTCACAGTCAACCAGGGTCATGCGCGCAGGGAGCGCGACACCACCACGGCCATCGAGCGATTCGAGGGCGAGGACAGGTGGGACGCCATTCTCAAGATGAACGAGCAGTGGCTCATGCGCGACTGGGGTGACTCCCTCGTCCTGCATCCGCCGACTCCTGAAGCCGTAGCCGAACTAGTTGACGGCACCGGTCTCGACAGGGACGATCTGGTCTGCGACATGCCGCCCGGCTTCGGACTGGCCACAGTCGAGAAGATCGCCATCAACGCGGCGATGGCAGGGGCAAAGCCTGAGCAGATGCCCGTCATAATTGCGGCGGTCAAGGCACTCTCCGAGGTCGGCTCACACGGAGGAAAGTCGCTGCTGATGTCCACCAGCCCACACGCGCCCATGCTCGTGGTCAACGGCCCGATCGCCAAGGAGTTGGGCATCAACCCGCGCTCAGGACTCGGGCCCGGCCGCGACAACGAGGTGAACATCACCATCGGCCGCGCCTTCTCACTGTGCCTGCGAAACCTGGGCTACTGGTACCCAGGCCAGATGGACATCTCGCAAGTTCGTCCACTGCATCGCAGAGAACGAGGAGATGAGCCCGTGGCAGCCGCTCCACGTCGACCAGGGATACAGTGCTGAAGACAGCACAGTAAGCGTGTTCATCACCGACGGCGAGCTGGACATCCAGGACCAGGGCAACACGTCTGCCGAGGCTCTATTGAAGAACCTTGCCTACGGCAGCACGTTCGGCACGATGGGACTCGGCTCGGCGAATGGGTCTGAGCGACTGATATTCATGCCCCCAGACGTTGCGCGACCCGTGGGCGGAGAGGGTTTCTCCAAGCTAGAGGCCAAGCAGTTCATCCACTACCACGCTGGGCAAGCTGATCCAGTACATGCCCATCGACGACGCCCGTGTCGGCAAGCAGTGGAGCTGGCTGGAGGGCCTGACCGAGCAGGAGCGACTCGACATCACCGTGCCGCTGCTCGAGAGCGTCGACCGCTGGCACATCGTGGTCGTCGGCGCAGACCGCGCCAAGACCCTCGTCATGCCAACAGGCGAAGGCATCACCACCGTAGGAATCGACCAGTACAGGTAATGCTCTAGAAAATGTAGGGGCGACCCTTGTGGTCGCCCTTACTCCTGTACTGACTAGGCAAATATCGCACAACCGTCACTCCGGCGTAGGCCGGAGCCCAGAGGCGTAGATACAGGCCGACTCTGGCAGCAGTGCTCGCGCTGAGACTCCCCTCTCTAGCCACCCACCGCAGCGTCCACCTTATTCAGCGCCTCTGCCATCAGTCGCGCGTGCTCGACCGTCATGTTCATATTGAAGTCGAACCGGATGCTCCGCCCCAGGACATCCAGCGTCTGAGGGCACATGTCCTTCGAGTACTCGACGTTGCCCTTGTAGNNGGGTACCCCGTGGGATGGTGTGACCGCTTCTCAAGAATCGAGTCCCAGTAAGTATAGATGTGCCTGTCCGGGAAACCGTCGTTATAGACAGTGGCGGCATTCACACCTTCGGCGTTCAGTGCGTGCGAGTAGCCGACCGCCAGCTCCTTGTCATGCACGATGACCGACGCTGAAACTCCCGTGTCGCCAGCGGGGTCGTCCACGTGCTGAAGACGATATCCCCTCGCCTCCTCCAGCCCTTCCAGGAATGCTCGCTTGAGAGACCGCTGATGCTCCAGGATGTCATCCATCTTGGATAGCTGCACCCGAGCTACCGCTGCCAGCACCTCGCTTGGGCGATACGTATGTCTCGGGAACGGCTCGTTTTGCCACTCTACGTCTTCTTCGTTGGCCGTCCACATGGGCAGACCCGGATCCGAAGCAAAACACGCCCGCTCGTAGATGTCGCGGTCATTCGTGAACACGAGCCCACCCTCGCCCGAGGAGATCGTCTTGTAGTAGTTCAGGCTCCACGCGCCGACATCGCCGTATGTGCCCACGCTGCGGCCCATGTAGGCTCCGCCGACACACTGGCAGCAGTCCTCTACGACCTTGAGCCCATGCTTGCGGGCAACCGCCATGATGTCGTCTATGCGAGCAGGAACGCCTCGCATATGAACAGGCACAACTGCCCTGGTATAGGGAGTGATCTTTTGCTCGATGTCCTGCGGATCGAGTCCCAGCGACTCGTCAACCTCCGCGATAACGGGCACGGCGCCGGCTGCCATCACTGCCGCGGCAGTGGCGATGTAGGTGTATCCGGGAACGATGACCTCGTCGCCCGGCCCGACACCCACGCCCATCAGCGCACTTGTGAGCGCGCTGGTGCCGGAGTTCACCATCAGCGCATACTCGACGCCCAGGTACTCCGCTACCTCTTCCTCGAACTTCGCCGCCTCACTCTGCTCCTTTGGATAGCGGAACAGCTCCTGGCTTCTGAGAACGTCACTGACCGCCGCTATCTCCTCGTCGCCGATGACGCTTGGCCCGGAAACACCATCAGGCAGGGGTTCCGAGACAACAGGTGTCCCACCATCTATAGCGAGCCGGCTATCTACCATGATCGAACCTCCTGACACTACTCGGACTGGCCTGACTATAGCACAGGGGCAGGCACTGCTCGCGCAACTCTTCCTGGAGATTTTCCGCCTTTGAAAACCCATAATCCCATAGCCTGCCCGTCAGACTCGTGATTACGATTGACGATGGGGACGGTGCAGGCCTTCTCAATTTGACGCTACAAGCAAAATCACACAGCATAGGGAGAACAATGACACTCAGCACTTACTTGTCCTTCAAAGGCAACTGCCGCGAGGCATTCGAGTACTATCGCTCCGTATTCGGCGGGGAGTTCATGGTCATGGAGACGTTCCGCAACGGGCCGTCCGACTTTCCAATGCCAGAGGCCGAACTCGACAACATCATGCACGTATCGTTCCCAATCGGATCGAGCGTCCTAATGGGCAGCGACATGCCCTCGACTTTCGGAGCTAACCACAAGCAGGGCAACAACTTCTCGATCAGCATCAGCACGACTTCGCGTGAAGAGTCCGACGACCTGTTCGGCAAGCTGTCAGACGGCGGCTCCGTATCCATGGCGATGCAGAAGATGTTCTGGGGCTCCTACTTCGGCGCCTGCACCGATAAGTTCGGCATCAACTGGCAGGTCAACTGCGAGCTCGCGCAGGAGTAGTCTGCCCGTCAGGAATCCCCTCTCCCTCAGGGAGAGGGCTAGGGTGAGGGTGAGACCTCAATCTGCCAACCACCCAGATTCCTGCCTCAAACGAAACTTGAGCGCCGTTTAAATCTGGTGCTATCATGACAGAGTGGCCTGTACTTCGGGCAGTAGCTCAGTGGTAGAGCGGTCGGCTGTTAACCGATTGGTCGTAGGTTCGAGTCCTACCTGCGGAGCCAACTCCCCTGGCAGGCAGTACTTCGGTCATCTTGGTTGACCCATTTCCGATAGGGACCGGCACCGTATACTGGATCCCGACCTGCTCCTTAGTAAAGTCGATCCTCCTTATGAAGGTGCTGAGGAAGGTCTTGCATTGAAGAAATGATGCGCTCTGTAGGATAGTCTTCAAGATAGTGGTTCATCGCCGAACAGCGACAATCATTTTGACCCCTGTTGCCTCACCGGAAGATGTTACCGAGCTTTTGGCGGCTTCTAATTGACGCCCACAGGTCCAATGTCAACCGGTCGTTCCTCATTTGTCTCACTGTTTTCGGCTGCTGCGCCCCTGTCTAACCCTGCGCTGCAGCGTCCGAAGCTGCCCTCTGCTGTAACGCTCAGGATAGCGAAGGATCAGCTCCTGGTGGCCACTGTGGCCCACCAAGATGATCTTTCGGCCCTGCCTAGTGTACTTCAGAGCCTCATTGTGAACCTTGGTGACGAGTGGGCATGTCTCGTCGATCACACTCAGTTTCTTGTCGCGAGCGGCATCAAAGTCTTCAGGGGGGGATCCATGAGCAGAGAAGACAACGTTGGCGCCTTCCGGTATATCCCGTACATCTTCAACGGTCACTGCGCCCATCTGTTCCAGAGACTTGACCACATATGGGTTGTGTACGATTTGGTGCTTGACGTACACAGGGGCACCGTGGCGGGCCAGCGCAATCTTGACGATTTCAATCGCTCTGTCGACGCCTGCATAGAAGCCGCGGGGCATTGCGAGGAATACTCTCACGTTTAGCACTCCCTTGGAGGAACTGCACTTGAAGTCTATCATAGGTTCGAATCACCGCGGAGGATCGTGAGTTCCCCGGAACGGTGTAAGCATCATTCCAGCATTCTACTTACTGAGGAGACTCGGTGCCTGCGGTAGCAGACTCCCTCAGTCAGACGAGAACGCGTGCCTGTTCAAGGTCAACTACCTCTTGGGTGCGATTGGATGTAATTTCCTGTGGATCAGTCAGCCGCATCAAATGTTCTGAACTTCTTGTTGACCTGGTAAAGGCTGTCCTGGCCCCTGAAGATCGCGATCGAGAAGACGTGGTCATCGGCCACGCACTCGGACGTCAGCCTAGCCTTCGCTTCGTGGACGTACTCGTGGGACGTGTTCATTCCCGGCGATCACCTAACTGGTCTGTAGAGACGCCCAGGGCCTCGATGATAAGCTCCAGCTTGTACTCGAGATCGTTCAGTCTGTCCTGAATCCTGTTCACCCCGTCGTCCAGGTTCGCAAGTCTGTCCTACACATAGCCCATGCGCTCAGTTAGGCGGGTCACGCTTACGATCGTGGTGGCGATTGGCACCTCGAGCCTGTGTATGTCGTCCTTTGTGGCCGGCAGGGTCTTCTCCTCGGGCGGCTCTATGACTTCCGGAGCGACCGGTGGTTCAATGCAGTAGCAGCAGTTGTCGGTGTCACCGAATTTCAGGTCGTGTATGTATCGTCGTGCGCCCTCTTGGGAGTTGAAACGTGTCCACCGGCCGTTGTAGGTCTGATCAACCCTGCCGTTGAATGGCTTGATAAAGCTGCATCCGGTCTGGTGTATCCGCGCCCGCCTTCTGAGGAAGTTCTCGTGCACGAACCATTCGGTCATTCCTGACACCTACGACTGCTCCCCTCATTCTTAGGTGATCGAACCTTAAGATACTCGTAGGCGTCCCGCCGTGACCAAAAACGTCCCGCACGTTCCGGTGGGAACTCTGGCGCGGGAGCAATCGCCTCTGTGAACCCGCGCGCTCCGACTCGACTAGTCAAGAGTGACGATCCACCCTCGGTCATCAGTACCCCTTAACTGGGCACCTGAGCCGACCTGTCCCTTGACAGTCAAGGCAGTTCTCATCCGGACCTTGGAAGAAAATGAGGCGCTGCGGCCTATACGTGCCTGTCCCTTTGCAGAACTGGCACGCTATTGTCCCGACGCCACGACAGCCCGGGCATCCTGGATAGTGTCTCGGTCCCTTCAAAGCATCTCCTGAAGGCGTGAACCTGTCTGGACCTGACCCGATCCCCCGGCTGGCCCGGCCCCGCTGAAGGTGCGGTCGAGCTTCTTCCTTCCTTGAAGATACTAACTGGCAGGGGTTCGCAATTATGAAGAAAACTCCATAATGGCGACCTCTAAGTCCATAGCGTCGCACCAGCCACACGCCTACCATCGAAAGTAGCAACGCCATCACAGGCTTCGGGCAGCAGATTCGCCAGAGTGCTACCAGTCGCTCAAACAGCCGGTTTCGGAATTCTAACCTGTCGACAGACACGGCCTGCTCATCCTCGCTACGAGCAGGTTATGAGCAGCTTGCAGGCTATGATAGGCTCACGTAACAAGAGGCTCAATTGGGGAATGGTCAGATGCCGCCGATCTCTAAGTACATCAACGTCAACGGAATTCGACTCAGGTATCTTGATTGGGGAACCCGTGGTCTGCCGCCATTGATCTGTCTGCACGACCGCACTGGGCAGGCTCATGCCTGGGACGAGTTCGCCTCAGCGATGCGGTGCTATTTTCATACCTATGCGGTCGACGTGCGGGGGCACGGTGAGTCCGGATACGCGATGGACGGGTACGGTCAGGACAAGTTCGTCGAAGACCTGGCGACGTTTGTAGACGCTCTTGAGTTGGAGCGCTGCACACTTGCGGGTCAGTCGATGGGTGGTTGGCATTCGATGTTGTATACAGCCGCCTATCCGGGCCGTGTGGAGAGACTGGTGATAGTTGACGTCGGGCCAGAACCGTCCAATGAGTCATTTGCCCCTCCATGGATCCGGCCTGAGACCCCAATGCACTTCGTCACACTGCAGGACGCGGTGGACTGGATGCGGGACCGTGACCCTTGGGCCTCGAGCAACAGATTGGCCAAGGAAGCTCACGACAGGATGAAGCAGAGTACGGGGGGCTGGTGGACCTGGAAGGCCGATCCCGAACTGTTTTTGGATCACCAATGGGATGTGTCCGATCCTGTGCAGATCAGCAGGGGTTGGAATGCCCTGAAGAGTATCAGTTGTCCAATTCTGGAGGTTCGCGGTGCAGAGAGCACGGTGGTGTCCGACGATATCCTGCACCGAATGAAGGATGCGGCAGCCGACCTGAAGTCCGTCGACGTCATGAATGCGGGTCACCTGGTCACCGTGGACCAGCCGAAGGAGTTCATCGCAGTGACCCGCGAGTTCCTGGGTGCGACGGGCTGAAGATGCTTCACATCAGCCTGCCCTGGGTTCTGGATGATGCGGAGATGCGCAGGGCGAGATTTTCGCCCTCACCCCCGGATCAAGTCCGGGGCAGGCTCCAGCCCTCTACCTGAGGGGGCTCACAGGGGTAGGTATTCGCATATCGTCATTCCGGCGAAGGCCGGAACCCACGAAGTGGCTCGCCGCTCGGCAATCCAGAG
>JAGWBK010000027.1:0-3855 GCA_021295915.1 Dehalococcoidia bacterium | reverse complement strand
GGGTCCTGGCAGGCGGTGAATGACTGGAAGTACTCCTCGTCGATGGTGGCGACGTACGGGTCGAAGTCCGGGTGCTGGCACTCCTCCATGAACTCGTATCGGGGGGTGTCGCATATGTCCAGCCAGTCCTGGACATCCCTTACGATGTCGATGCGAGGGTCTATCTCATGGTCCGACTGCCGCTCAGGCTCGTCCAGGACTGCTGCGCTCGCAGCGTAGACCGGTGTGACGGGCTGCGGGTGTGTCTTGCGAGGCTGACGCCTCGTCGAGGTCGACCCTGGGGGCTTGGGCAGGGGTCTGCCCTGGCTCTTGCCGTACGCTCGGTTGAGCAGCTCTTTGGCTGCCCATACGCGGTGTCCGACGCGGATGCCCTCGATCTCTCCCTTCACCACGTCGATGAGGAACTGACAGATCTCGCGTCCGCCATCGGACCTCTGCTTGATGTATGAGGAGATGGCGGGGTCTACCTCGACCTGGACTCTCTGGCTCCAATCCCTGTCAGAGACGTGCGGCGTATTGTCGGCGATGAAGTCGTCAGCGTCTTCGTGACCGTAGATGGTGAGGAGCCTCGCGGCTGTCAGCCTGTGGCCGATCTTGGCGCCGTCGAGGCGTCCTTCCAGCACGTCGATGAGGACGCGGGCGACGATCTTACCGTCGTCGGTGTTGTCTCTGATGTATTGGGATAGGGACATGGTTGGGGGCTATAATAGTACATACGTTCTTACACAGTCAAGGGGATTGTCTGAACTCGGATTTGTGTGATTATGGGATTTACATGATTTGGTTGTGTGGGTGATGTGGTTGTGGCTTCGGCTCGGACCCTTGGTGGGCTTACAGGGGTAGGTATTCGCATATCGTCATTCCGGCGAAGGCCGGAACCCACGAAGTGGCTCGCCGCTCTGGGTGGTGTCCAGTAGGTTGGAGTCGGACCTTTCGCCCTCACCCCCGGATCAAGTCCGGGGCAGGCTCCAGCCCTCTCCCCCAGGAGAGGGGGTCTGTTGGTTGGGGTTCTGGGTCAGTAGTTGTGGGCGTTGGGGTCCCAGTGGATTTCGGGGTGACTGCCGTGGACCTCGCAGTCGGGGTCTTTGCAGGCGGTGAATGACTGGAAGTACTCCTCGTCGATGGTGGCGACGTACGGGTCGAAGTCCGGGTACTGGCACTCCTCACTCCTCTCCACTCACTCCTAATTTTGTACTTGTCTTAAATTCTTCCCAATAAGACCCCTCACCACATTGACAATTTCGAATGACGGTAGCGACAATCTACTCTGCATCAATCTGTATTCATAGGGCAGCAACACTCCCGACGTGTGTCACCACGACCCGTCGGGGATGCAGCCATTCATCATATTGGAGCGCTCTCATGGCGAGGTCTTTCACAGAAGAAGGAATGTCAGATTCACACAAGATCGGTGAAGCGAGGTACCGGATGTCGCACATTATCCCTTCTGGCACGATAGCAAGAACCTTTCTGTTCGCGGGCGTACTGCTGGCGGTACTGTTTCTGGCGTCTCAGTCGTTCTTCTCGGCGTTCGCGCAGGAGACGGTGACGAATGCGGACGATACGACGGGCACGGAGGAGATAGATTACGACGAGAACGGCGACGACCCCGTCGTGGTCTATGCGGGGACCGACCCGGAGCAGCAGGATGTCACCTGGTCGATCTTGCCTGCTAGTACCGCTGGTCCAGATGCAGACGAGTTCGAAATGACAAACGGCGTGCTCACCTTCGAGGATCCGCCGGACTACGAGGATCCTGACGACAGCGCGCTCGGGGCTTACGCAGCTGGCGACAATGAATACGTCGTACAGGTGCGCGCTAGCACTATCAACGGCCCCCACCACACCATCACCGTAACCGTAAACGTCCAGAACGTGAACGAGGACGGGGAAGTAACTTTCTCTCACACCCAGCCCAAAGAAGGAACCGAGATCAGTGTAACGCTGACCGACGACGATCGCGCGATTGACTCTGCCCGCACTCTGACTGATCCGATTAGTACGGACTTAACCGGAAGCGCGTCCACCACATGGCAGTGGTACAGGTCCGAGTCCAGAGACGGACCGTGGGGGACACCGATTGCGACCAGTACCGACAACCCGACACTCAGCAATACTCGCACGCCCGAAGCTGCCGATGTGGGGCACTACCTGCGCGCGACAGCCACGTACTTCGACGGCCAAGACACGGATGAGGAAAGAACCGCTCATGGCATTTCCGACAACAAGGTGATAATGGAGGAGTACATTAACGCGGCCCCCGTGTTCCCTGACGACGACGAAGAAACCGCTGGCTCGCAGATAACCATGTCTGTGCCTGAAGACGAGAGCCTGGAGGAAGGCGATGCCGTCGGCCAACCGATTACAGCGGCGGACATCGGCGAGGACGGCTCGCAGGAGGTGTTGACCAGAAAACGAGAGCCTGTTCGACATAGACAGCTCAACGGGGCAGCTCAAACTAGCTGCTGCTGACAACCCGATTATGGACTTTGAGCACGACACCAACACAGACGACTCGTACGAGGTAGAAGTTACCGCCACCGATCCTGTAAATCTAACAGGAACAACTACGGTGACTATCAGAGTCACCGACGTGGACGAGGATCCGACGATCTCGGGTGATGATGGACCAGTACAGGATGAGAACACCTCCACTGCAACTGCAGTGGCAACGTTCACGGGTGCCGATGATGAGGATGACAACGCGACCTTGACTTGGTCGCTAACAGGGACCCACAGAAACGTCTTCGATATAGATGAGACCGGCGCTACCGCTGATCTCACATTCAAATCTGTGCAAAACTATGAGGCCCTGTCCTCAAGCATCAGGAATAGTGGGTATAGAGTTACGGTGAAAATGCCTGTGACCGTAAAGGTCATAAACGTGGAGGAGCCCGGAACAGTCACCCTGAGTCATCCCGAAGCAAGGGTTGGAATCTCGATAACGGCGACGCTGTCTGACGATGACAAGCCCTCCGGAATCTCCTGGTCGTGGAGTCTAAGTGGCTCAACCATCAGCGGAGCCACGAGGTCAAACTACACGGCAACGGCCACAGGGACACTGACGGCTATAGCAACGTACAGGGACGGTTTTAGTGCAACCACTAAGACTGCTACTAGTTCAGCGTATACAGTTGTGCCTGCTGTTTCTGCAATGGGGACTGCTACAAATACTGCCCCTACGATCAACGTTCCAGAAGCCACATCTGTGCCTGAGACAGCCGATGTTGGTACTACGGTCGGGAGCTTTTCAGCGACTGATGCCGATGGGGACGATACCTTCCTCTTCAATCTAACAAGTGGCAGCAGTTGGTTCGAACTCAATAGGTTAACAGGTGTTCTAACTACCAAAGTAGCCTTGAACCACGAGCAACGCGATTCTTACCCCGTCACGGTGTCTGCTACCGATTCCTCTCGAAGAACCGGCTCCGGCAGGAGCGTAACCATCTCGGTCACTAACGTAGAAGAGGATCCTGTAATCGCCGAAGGAGACGCAATTCTCGATTATCCAGAGATCAAGAGCGGCAGTCCGAATACGGACGTGGTGTTCACGTACACTGCGACCGACGATGAGGATAACAACGCGAACCTGCGATGGTCGCTGTCGAGTGATGCGGTATTCGAGCTCAGCAACGCCACCGGTGCGAACACCACGCTCAGTTTCAAGTCTGCCCCAGACTTCGAGGACGACGAATTCTCCAACCCAGCCACCGTGAGGATCACAGTCACTGACAGTGCCAGCAGCGCCGATTGGCGACAGGCAAGCGTGAATGTCACCAACGTGGATGAGCCTGGCAAGGTAACCGGGCTGCCCGCGCAGCCAACAGAAGGGGTCCTGATGACAGTAATGCTCGA
>JAGWBK010000026.1:29625-73039 GCA_021295915.1 Dehalococcoidia bacterium | reverse complement strand
GGCGATGACTATAGGCTGACACCAGTCTGACTCCAGGTATCTCATCTCCGTGTATCCCTCTCAGCGCCTTGCCATCTATAGCTATTGCCTCCTGTTCCGATCCCAACTGGGACTCGATCCACTCCCCCAACACACGCTCGAACAAATCCACATCCATACTGCTGAACACCTTGTGCAGCGTCGATACCGCAGGGGTCCTGTCTCTGGTAAACCCCAACGTCTTCAGCGTGGCCGGGTCCTGCATCCTTCCCCACTGGGCGATGGCATAGAGACTGCGGGCGCCGCTGGCCATTGCACACACCGAGAGCGCTAAGATCGCACTCAATGGGTGACGACGACCATGACCGGATCGGGGATCAGGCACCTACTCCAGCTTCCTGAGTAGGCTCTCTCCCAGTCCTTCCGCTTTCATGCACAAAGTCTATTACCCTTCTCGAATAATCGAAAGACCCTGGGGAGAGGGGGTCTTACTTGAAGGGTCTAAGGTAATGACGGGTGGAAGTCGGAGTTTTGCGCTCGTCGCCACCCTAAATTCCTGTTGAAACATCACCTAGGCGATAGTATAGTTGCGTGAACGTAAAATGCTGAATCGGTTTGACAATATCGGCGTATGGGAGGGAGACATGGCTGCCGCAGACCTTGGTCTAATGGCCCACCTGTTCAGAAGGGCCGGATTCGGTGCCACGAGGGAAGAGCTTGAAGCGTATGCTGCGAGGGGATACGAAGAAGCTGTCGAAGACCTCGTCAACCCGGAACGGTGCCCTGCACTGGACGAAGACATCATCACCAGGTACGTGGACGGAGAGAACCACGTCATCTGGGCAGGAACCTGGATTTACCGCATGGTCGTCACCAAGCGGCCGCTCGTGGAGAAGATGGCGCTATTCTGGCACCACGTCTTTGCAACTGGCGTCAGCAAGGTCGAGCACCCGAGATCCATGGTGAAGCACATCCAGATGTTCCGCGACAAGGGACTCGGAGACTTCCGCACCCTGCTGGTCGAGCTTTCGAGAGATCCGGCTATGATCTTCTGGCTCGACAACAACGAGAACAAGATAGGCGAGCCGAACGAGAACTACGGCCGCGAGCTCCTGGAGCTGTTCTCGATGGGTGTCGGCAACTACTCGGAGGACGATATCAAGAACGCGTCACGGGCGTTTACAGGATGGACGTTCACGCAGCCCGTCCCGCTCTACCCGCAGGGACACTACCCATCCGAGTTCGAGTTCAGGCCAGAACTGCACGACGACGGTCCCAAGACGTTCCTCGGCGAGACCGGCAACTTCGACGGTGAGGACATCATCGACATAGTCGTCAGGCAGGAGGCGACCGCGAGATTCATCTCGAGGCACCTCTACAACTACTTCGTTGCCGACGAGCCGCAGGTGCCGGCGTGGTCGGTTGAGCCCCCACAGGACCCGGAGGCGGTCGATACGCTGGTCAGGGCGTACTTCGACAGCAACGGAGACATGCGCGAGATCATGCGTACGCTGTTCCTGTCCGACTTCTTCAAGGAGGCCAGGTTCAAGAGGGTGAAGAGCCCGGCTGAGATAGTGGCCGGTGTGCTGAAGTTCGGTGGAACGCTCGATTTCCCCAAGCCGCAGATGACCCGCTTCGGGACAGCCTCCACGCTCATGGGCCAGCAGCTTCTCAACCCGCCGACGGTCGAGGGCTGGCACACGGGCAAGGAGTGGATAGACGGCGGTACGCTCAACGAGCGGATCAACTTCGCCGTCGAGCACATCGGTGACGAGGATGTCCCTGGTGTGCGGAACATCGTGGACCGCCTGGGCAGCTCGAAAGGCCAGCTGTCTCCGGAGGAGTTCACCGACCAGTGCCTGGACCTTCTCGGACCGCTGGACGTTGGTGACCAGACCCGCGAGACGCTGCTCGAGTACGCCGACGAATCGGGAGGAACGCTGGACCTCAGCACTCCAGAGAAGCGCGAGGAGAGCGTACCCAGGATCATCCACATGCTGCAGATGATCGTTTCAAGCAAGGAGTTCCAGTTCGCCTAACCAGCCAGCTTAAAGTTGGACATATGAGGCGGACTAGTGATGTTGCTGCCTCTCGACAGACACGGATGAGGGTGAAACTGCACATCTACTCAAGAGTGATGGGTGACAAGGGAGAGATACGAAGATGACGATTAACGGAAAACCGCCAGTCCTAGTGGTTGTGCAGCTCACGGGCGGCAACGACTTCATGAACACGTTGGTCCCGTACAACAACGGGGTTTACTATGACGCCCGGCCAACCGTGGTCATCCCGCAGGAAGAGGTGCTGCCGATCAACGACACGCTCGGCTTCAACCCCAACCTCGCTCCGCTCAAGGATATGTACGACGCGGGCAACGTGGCGATCGTACAGGGGATCGGCTACGAGAACTCGAGCAGGTCCCACTTCAGGGCTATGGACATCTGGCACACCTGCGAACCCGTCAAGGTGGGCACCGAGGGATGGCTCGGCCGGACGATCAGGGAGATCGACCCTGACAAAGAGAACGTGCTGACTGCGGTCAACATCGGCAGGGGTCTTCCCCGCGCGCTGGTTGCACCGGGCGTTCCCGTAACCTCGGTCGGCGACCTCGACAACGTCGGTCTGATGACGAGCATCGAGGAACAGGAGCGGCGCACCAAGGCGCTGGACATGTTCAAGAAGATGTACTCTCCGGCCATAGGCACGGGCCCGGTCATGGAGTACCTGGCACAGACCGGCTCGGACGTGTATACAGGCGCGGACATCCTGAAGCAGGCTCCGGTGTCCTACACGTCGGAAGTCGAGTATGCCGACAACACTATCGCCAAGAGCCTCAAAGACGTGGCTCGGACGCACATCGCCGGACTCGGCACGCGCATCTTCTACTCCGCCCATGGCGGCTACGACCACCATGCGAACGAGTTGAAGACGCATCCTCAGCTCCTGACAGAGCTGGGCGGGGCAATCTCCGACTTCTTCGAGGACCTGCGCGACCATGAGGCATCCGAAGAGGTCGTGATGCTAGTGTTCACCGAGTTCGGACGCCGTATGCGCGACAACGGCAGCGGGACCGACCACGGCTCGGGCGGCGGCGCGTTCATCATCGGCGATCGGGTCAACGGCGGGCTGTACTCCGAGTACCCATCGCTCGAGCCGTCGAAGTGGCTGCACGGCGAGGACCTTGACTGGACCATCGACTACCGCGGCATCTACTCGACAATCCTCGACCAGTGGCTAGGGCTCGACCCAGTGCCGATCGTCGACGGGCAGTTCGAGCAGATCAACCCGTTCAACTAGCTGCGGCAGGTCTTTAAACCAGAGTTGGGGCGATATTGAAACGAGACTAAGGGCGGGTTCAAAACCCGCCCCTACTGACCAATAACCGGAGGTTTGCTATGGGACGACCCTATGGACTCCTGAGAGCCGGCTACCCGTTTCTCAAGACGCTCGGGATGAGGAGAATCACGAATTTCCCGCTCGACGTCGCCGTTGGAGATGAGGGGCGACTCTACATTCTCTGCAGGAACGACGGCGCGGCAGTGATCCGTGTCTGGTCGTTTGACGACGCCGAGCGGCTGACCGACGACCTGATCGGCATCGGCGGTTACGGCAAGGACGAGGGTCAGTTCACTTGGCCGGTGAACGTGATCTGCGACGGTGAAGAGAACGTGTACGTGTCCGACGAGGCGCTGCACCGTATCTCCTCATTCAGCAAGGACGGAGAGTTCCTAGGCTGCTGGGGCGAAGAGGGCGACGGCGAGGGCCAGATAAACGGCCCAGCCGGTATCGAGTTCGACGCCGACGAGAACATGTACGTCGTCGACTCGCTCAACCACCGCGTCCAGAAGTTCAGCAAGGACGGCGAGTACATCTCGGGCTGGGGCTCACTGGGCGATGGTCCGGGCGAGTTCAACATGCCATACGGCGTGACAGTGGACGAAGTGGGCGACGTGTACATCGGCGACTGGCGCAACGACCGTGTGCAGAAGTTCAACGCAGACGGCGAGTTCATCTTCGAGATTGGCTCATCCGGGTCTGGGAAAGGCGAGTTCAACCGCCCGACCGGCGTTGCAGTCGACAAGTTCGGTGACATCTACGTCGCGGACACCGGCAACGACAGGATCCAGCTCTTCAACGAGAAGGGCGAGTACGTACAGCGGTTCATCGGGGACGCGACCCTGTCACGAGTGGCACGGGACTACATGCTGACCAATGCCTATCCCAACAGGCTGCGGGACATGGCTGACCTTGAGGTCCAGAAGCGGTTGCGCGCTCCGAAGTCGGTGCGCGTAAGCGACGGCCTCATGTTCGTCGCCGACTACCGCTCGTACCGCGTACAGGTGTACAAGAACGAGGCCATCCCGCTGAACGAATCTCAGATGTCCGCGCCGATGAGGGCGCCGACGCTGGCTACGGTGTAGGCGGGGGGTTCCGCCCTCACAAGTCCACGCAACCACATCTTAGAGGGTATCTGTGAAGTCCCTTCTCCCCTCGTGGGAGAAGAGGTTAGAGCCTGCCCCGGGCCAGACCCGGGGATGAGGGGGACTGTATGTGTCACCCTCACCTCAATTCTCTCCCGTCAAGGGAGGGGAAGCATTGGGGCTTCCTTTTCAGACACCTTCTTATCTCACGACCCTAAGCACACGTCCAACAAGGAGAGTTTGTCATGCCGTCTCTTAGCTATGGCGATGTCCGTATCGAGTATGAAGAGGTTGGCTCGGGCTTTCCTTTGCTGGTGACGCCGGGTGGGGGGCTGAACTCCGTGATAAGCGGCTGGCCCAACCAGGTGTTCAACGCGATGGAGGTCTTCAAGGACGACTTCCGCTGTATCACGATGGACCAGCGCAACGCCTACGGCGGACAGTCCAGTGGGCCGGTGCAGGTCGAGGACCCGTGGGGAGCGTTCGCTGACGACCAGCTTGCGCTGATGGACCACCTGGGAATCGACCAGTTCCTGTTCATGGGGTACTGCATCGGAGGGCCGTTCGCGTTCAAGCTCATCGAACAGGCACCGGAGCGCGTGGCAGGGGCAGTGTTCTGCCAGCCGGTCGGGCACTCGAGCAAGACGCCTGACTCCATGTACGATTCAGGTATCGAATCCTGGGGGCCGCCTCTGTGTGAGCAGCGGGATGATGTGACGATGGAGATCGTCGAGCAGTACCTGCACAACCTGTATCGCATCCAGCCGGACTTCATGTACAGCGTATCGCGGGAGTTCGCGAGCGAGTGCCAGACGCCGATCCTAGTGATGCCGGACGACACGCCATCGCACTCTCTGGAGGCGGCAATGGCGCTGGCGGAACTGGCTCCGAAGGCTGAGGTGACGGCGTATCCGTGGAAGGAAGACGAGGACGTCAAGGCCAAAACGATTGAGCAGGTGCGTGAGTTTCTGACGAGGCATGGGGCTGGGTGACGGCGGGACTGCTGGATTCTGTGTCAGTGGGGGCTGAGATTTCACCCTCACCCCCGTATCAAGTACGGGGCAGGCTCTGAGGGACGGGGAAAATAGGAATCACTCTCTAATGAGTGTCTTATCCGACGATCCTAGCCGCACGTCCGACAAGGAGAGTACTTTAATGCCATCCTTTGCCTATGGTGATGTCCGCATTGAGTATGAAGAGGTTGGCTCGGGATTTCCGCTGTTGGTGACTCCCGGTGGGGGCCTGAACTCGATTATCAGCGTCTGGCCGCACCAGGTGTTCAACGCAATGGAGGTTTTCAAGGATGACTTCCGCTGTATCACGATGGACCAGCGCAACGCCATTGGCGGCCAGTCCACCGGACCGGTGCAGGTCGAGGACCCGTGGGGCTCGTTTGCTGACGACCAGCTTGCGCTGATGGACCACCTCGGCATCGACCAGTTCCTATTCATGGGGTACTGCATTGGGGGAGCCTTCGCCTTTAAACTGATCGAGCAGGCCCCTGAGCGCGTGGCTGCGGCCGTGTTCTGCCAGCCGGTCGGTCACTCTAGCAAGACTCCTGACGCCCCGTACGACTCCAGTCTCGAGTCCTGGGGACTGCCTCTGTGCGAACAGCGGGATGAGGTGACGATGGAGATCGTCGAGCAGTACCTGCACAACCTGTACCGCATCCAGCCGGACTTCATGTACAGCGTATCGCGGGAGTTCGCGAGCGAGTGCCAGACGCCGATCCTGGTGATGCCGGACGACACGCCGTCACACTCCCTGGAAGCTGCGATGGCGCTGGCGGACCTGGCTCCGAAGGCTGAGGTTACGGCGTATCCCTGGAAAGATGATGAGAACACGAAGGCCAAGACGATCGAGCAGGTGCGTGAGTTTCTGACGAGGCACGCGGCTGGGTAAGAGCTTGGCTGCTGGAGTCCAAGTAGGTTGGGGGTGGAGCTTTCACCCTCACCCCAACCCTCTCCCTGAGGGAGAGGGGGTAGGCATTCTCAATTCGTCATTCAGGTGAAGGCCGGAATCCAGGGGCCGGGGTGTCCTTCGACAAGCTCAGGACGAACGAATTGTCAGTTTGCCTACCCCTATCAGCCCATCAAGGGAGAGGGGACTTTGCTTGTGAGAGAAGTCAGTCGGCGCTGGCTTGGGCGGGGGTGGGTTCGGGCTCTTCTTCTTCGGGGAGGTAATCGGTCTCCCAGTTGGGGATGAGTAGGCGGTCGGTGCGCTCGAGGAGCACGATGCTTACTGCGCCAAGCAGGCTTGCGACGACCGATATTATCAGCGCGAGATCGTAGCTGCCCATGAAGTCGTACACAATCCCGCCGACCCAGCCGCCTACGGCCATTCCGAGTCCCGCTCCGAGCATCTGGAAGCCGTGCGCTGAGCCTACGGGCGCTTGTCCGTAATACCTGCGGTTTAGGATCGGGAATCCGCCCGCCTCTCCGCCGTACCCGATACCGAACACGGCGGCGAACACGTAGAAGAGCCACACGTCGTGGGTCCAGAAGAGCATGACCACCGGGATTCCCTGCAGGACGTAGGCGACAGTCATGACCGTCTTGGGACCGACGTAGTCTGAGAGTACCGGAGTCGCCAGTCGCGTGGCGATACTGACTCCTGACAGCACCGTCAGCAGTCCGGCGGCGACAACGACGGAAATGCCCTCCTCGATCGCGATCGGCACGATGTATACGAGTATCACAGCGTGGCCAACGCAGCCGAGGAAGTGGATCGAACTCAGGTTCCAGTACGCCTTCGTGTGGCGCATGAACTTGGTGAACAGCTTGACGCGGTCGACCGACTGTGAGCGTCGTGTGGCCGGTGGGTCGCCGGGCAAGGCACCGTACGGTTCAAGGCCACGATCCGCTGGCCGATTGCTGTACTTTGCTATCAGAACGGCCATTATGACTGCAGACCCTGCGGCGGTGACCCAGAACGTGTCCCGCCAGCCGAGCTGCTGGATCATGAGGCCCATGAGCGGTGCGGTGAGCGCGGGACCCAGGCCCCAGGCCGCCATCAGGAAGCCCATCCCGACTCCCAGGTGCCGGCGGAACCAGGTCATTGCAGATGGGATGAGCGGCACTAGGAATACCGCCTGCGCCACTCCGAGCAGCACACCGAACGTCAGGTAGAACTGCCATATCTGGTTGACGACGCCGATCAGCAGCATCCCGCCGATGAACATGGCGCAGCCCAGAATCATGGACTTGCGTGCGCCGAAGCGGTCTCCGAGCAAGCCGGCCAATGGAGATACCATCGCGGTCACTATGCTCGACAGCGCGTAGGCAAGCGTGATCGAGCCCTGGCTCCAGCCGAACTCCTCGCTCAGCGGGTATATGAACACGCCGAACGCCATGCGTATGGACGAGCCGACCATCTGCATGACCGCGATGATAGTCACGATCACCCAGGCGTAGTGCCAGTAGAAGACGTCTCCGCTGTAGACGGGTCGTGTGGGGGCTGAGTTGGGGGTGTTTGACATGAGTGAGGGTGGACTACTCAGAACTCAGGGCAGACAGAGAGTATGTGTTCGTGGTTTTCACCCTCATTCCCGGATCAAGTCCGGGGCAGGCTCCAACCCTCTCCCGTCAAGGGAGAGGGGGTCAGTTGAATGAGTTTCGGGCGCGTAAGCTAATCTACTTAGCGCTGTCTGGCTTCCTGGGAGAACTCTGAGGTGACCGATGTGCTTGGGGTCGCAACTGCGACCGAACCGTAGAGCGGTCAACGGCGTTTCCAGATATCCACCAGGTTGTCGCCGTCGTCGTCCGCAACTCCCCACATCTGTAGGTGGACCTTGATGTCCTGATAGACCGTAAGCTCGCCTGGCACGGCGTCCGGGTCGCGGTATGCCTCGACGCTGACGTCCATCCAGTCCAGTGGGATCTCTTCCTCGTGGGCGATCCGCTCGATCATGTTCACCGCGCAGGCTGAGATGCCGGAGAGGAACAGCTCCCCTGCCCCGATCTCATCGCCTCCGGGATCGTCCGCTATCCAGTGGTGGTTGCGAGCGTTGTTGATCGCCCGTCCACGCGTGCCGCTGCTGTAGCTGCGTACCGCGTATGCGCGTTCCAGTTCTGCCACTTCTGCCTCCCAGTGTTACTACCCTGCCCAGTTAATTGCGGTGAAGTTTAGCCGTTCGTTCCCGGATCAAGTCCGGGACGGGCTCTGAGCTTGTCGAAGGACTCCCCACCCCTGGGTTCCCGCTTTCGCGGGAATGACGAGCGGGCGGTTCCTACTCACTCAACATACTCAGGCCAATATCGATCAGAGAAGAGCGATTTGCAAAAACTACTCGCCGGAAATGGCTCTCCAGAGGTCCTCGCCGTTGGACTTCCACCATCCGTGCAGGATGGTGATGTCGGTGCCGATCGAGAAGTGCTTCACACCCATGTCGAGGTACTTCTTGGCCTCGTCGGCGGACTGGATCTCAGCCCTGGCGGCGATACCGGCCTTGACGGCTGACTTGAAGACCTTGTCGTGCGCGGCGACCACTTCGGGGTCGGTGCGCTGGCCCGCCTTGCCGATGCTGACGGAGAAGTCTGAACCACCCCACTGGACCATGTCCAGGCCTGGGATCTCAAGTATCTCGTCGAGCTCGTCGACTGCGCCCTTCTTCTCGATCATGACTGCCACGACGGTGTCTCTGAGCGCGTCCACGTAGGTCTGCGAGCCGCCGTAGCCCATGTAGGTGTGACGACGGGTGGCAACGCCGTACCAGCCCTTGTCCTCGGGGGTGTCAGGCTTGATCGTCAGGATCTGCTCACGGACATCGTCCGCAGATCGCGAGTCGGTGAACAGTACGCTGCCAAAGCCGGAACCGACCGCGCGCTGGGCGAGATAGGCCTGGTGGCTCTGGTCGACCTTGATCATCATGCCCATGTCGTAGAGTTCGGCTGCGCGTGCAAGGTTGTCGAGGTCGTGAAGATCGGACGGGCCGTACTCGGCCACGAACTCCACATAGTCGTAGATGCCCGTGTGCCCGACAGCCTCGACCACCGAAGGCCACGTCGAGTGGATATGTGTGCTGACTGTGGGCTGGCCAGACTCGAGCTTCTGTCGCAGTATGTTTGGTTTCATGACCTATCCCTCCGTTCACGTTGGTTCTGAGTTTTGCCTAGGATATACCATGAAAGAGGAATGGTGACAGTAGGGGCGGTCCGTGCATCGTCCCTGAGAGGGTGATGCGGGCGGGACGCCCGCGCTCCAAGACACTAGGAGATCCTTCAAATGGCTGAGAATAAGACTGTGAAGACCGGGGCGAGTGTGGACGAGTTCATGGCGGCGGTGGAGAACAGGCGTCGGAGGGAAGATGGGTTCGTGCTGCTGGAGATGATGAGGGACGTGACTGGACTTGAACCTGAGATGTGGGGGCCGAGCATCATCGGGTTCGGCAGCTACCACTATAAGTACGAGTCAGGCAGGGAGGGTGACATGCCTCTGGTGGGCTTCTCTCCAAGGAAGAGCAGCCTGTCTCTGTACATCATGTCGGGGTTCGATGAGTACGAGGAGATGCTTGGGAAGCTGGGGAAGCACCGTACCGGGGCTTCCTGTCTGTACATCAACAAGCTGGCGGATGTGGATATGGGAGTGCTGAGGGAGTTGGTATCGCAGTCGGTGGAGCATATGAGGGTGGGGAGTGGGTAGGCTACCAAGCGACCTCGTATATGCTCAGGGCAAGCTCACAATGGTCGGAACCAAACTTTTCACCCTCACCCCAGCCCTCTCCCTAAGGGAGAGGGGGCCGTTGGAATCCAGATACTGGGTGTCCTTCGACAGGCTCAGGGCGAACGAATTGTCAGTCTACATACCCCTGTGAGCCCTTAGGGAGAGGGGGTCGTTGGCTGGAATTCAGGCTACCCGAGGGGACTGCGGCTTTCACCCTCACCTCAATCCTCTCCCATCAAGGGAGAGGAGGCCAGTGGTAGGCCGATTGAGATAGGTTCTAAGTGGTTATGGCCTTGTGAGGCCGAGGTTGCCTCGGAGGGTGTCGGCGGTGTAGTCGTTGTGGAAGACTTCTCGGCGCTGGAGCTCGGGGACGACCATTCTGACGAAGTCCTGGGCGGCGACCATGAAGCCGTCGCAGGCCTCCTGCCTGAACCACTCTTCCATCTCGTCGGCGATCTGGGTCGGGCTGCCCACGAACACGGGAAGCTCCCAAATCGTGCCGCGTCTGCTCTGACTGAGAAAGTCTCCGAACGTGGGATAGTCCTCTCCCGAAGTGCGCATGCGCTCAGCCATGCCGCGTGAGCCTGATATGGCGTTCAGGTGTTTGTCGGCGAGTCGCTCTTCGGGCTCGTGCTGGCCGAAGTCGTAGTTTAGAAGCTCAGACAGCAGCACCGGCGTGTCAGCGGGATGTGCAAGGCTCTCGATGTACGACAGCTTCTCCCTTGCCAACGACTCGGTCTCGCCGACGATGGCGTAGGCCGCGGTGACGACCTTGACGTCGTTCTCGGTGCGCCCGTACTTGAGGGCACGACTCTTGATGTCGGCGCATATCTGCCGGCCGGCGTCGATCTGCCTGAACACGGCGAACACGGTCTCGGCCCAGCGCGCGGCGAACTCACGTCCCCTGTCGCTCTGCCCGGCCTGCATGATGACCGGATAGCCCTGCGGCGCGCGCGGGACTGTCAGGGGGCCGCGCGATCTGAACCACTCGCCTTCGTAGTCCAGCCTGTGGACGCTGTCGGGGTCGGCGAACACGCCCTCAAGCTTGTCGAGCCTTATCGCCCCGTCGTCCCAGCTATCCCACAGGCCGGTGATGATCTCCATCACCTCGTCGGCCTGGTCGTAGCGCCTGTCGTGCTCAGCGTGGACGTCCACGCCGAAGTTCTGGGCTTCGGAGTCGTTAAGGGAGGTGACGACGTTCCAGGCGGCGCGCCCGTCGGTGAGGTGATCGATGGTCGAGAAGAGCCGCGCGATGTGGAACGGCGCGTGGTAGGTCGTCGAGTATGTCGCGCTGACGCCCAGGTAGCGGGTCGCGAGCGACATTGCCATCACCACAGGGACGAGGTCGAGCTTTACGGCGCGGATGCCCAGACGGACGGTGTCGTCCACCGAGTCGTTGTAGCGACTGGGCATGGCGAGCCTGTCGTCGATGAAGCCGAAGTGGAATTTGCCGGCCTCAAGAGTGCGGGCGATCTCCTGGTAGAAGCGTGCGGAGAGGAACCCGGGGTCGGACGCTGGATGCCGCCATGATGCGGCGTAGTTGGAGCAGTTGGCCGCCTGTAGGAAGGCGCCCATGATCATCTTGCTGTCGCGGTCTCCGGGCATTTTTCTTTCCAGTTATGTGGGGGCTGAGGAGGTATGTCTGCTCTAGGACCTCATCCGCCTTGACGGAGGAAGGTATGCGTACCTTTTCACCCTCACCCCAACCCTCTCCCTGAGGGAGAGGGGGTGTGTTGTCTAGCAATTGCGGCCATTCCGCAAACACCCCTAAGGGCTTGTCAAAGTTTATGATTTGTAAAAAGCAACGTCAGAGTATAGCCCCTGCTTCCTGGAGAGTTCCAATGTCGGACCAGTCGTAGCCGAGTTCGTCGATGAGTATGGCCTCGGTGTGCTCTCCGAGCTCGGGGGCGCCGCTGCGGATGGTGGCCGGCGTCTCGCTGAACGCGATTGGGAAGTTGCAT
This sequence comes from Dehalococcoidia bacterium, assembly GCA_021295915.1. Lineage (NCBI taxonomy): Bacteria > Bacillati > Chloroflexota > Dehalococcoidia > Dehalococcoidia bacterium. The sequence continues at coordinate 61,017 of JAGWBK010000026.1, read as the reverse complement.
ACCTGGATGGGGCCGATGGTGGGGTGATCGAAGTCGGCAATGTAGCCGTTCGCCTTGACCTGCGGATCCTCGGGGAGTTCCTCGATGGACTGGATCTTGGCATAGATGAATCCGTACTGGCGGAATATCGCGTCCCACTCTTCGTACGTCTTGGAGGCGAAGGTCTTTTCGATGAGATCAAGGAGTTCGGGAGAACCGGCGGTGCCGTCCTGCGCACCCTCGATTTCGGGGTCCTCGAGAATGTACTCGATTCCGAGCGCCTCGACGAACGGGCCCCAGTAGCGTGCAGGCTGCGGGTTGGAGATTCTCAGCCAGCTTCCGCCCTTGCACTGGTAGATGTTGTACATGTAGTTACGGACGTCCTCGCGATTGAGTGTCGGCATGTACTGGCCGGACAGCAGGTTCATTCCTATCGCCAATCCCTGAAGGAACATGGTGCTGCTGAGGTGTGAGACCTCGACCTTCTGGCCGATACCCTGCGCCTGGCGCGCCAGCAGCGCCGATAGTATGCCGAGGCAGAGCGTGATGCCGCCGATCTGGTCGGACGGCGCTCCCCTGACGGAGACCGGGTGCTTGGCCCACGGCGGGGTTGCCGACATCATCAGACCAGCGCGGGCCTGTCCGCAGCCGTCGAGAGAGGGCAGTTCGGCGTCTGGCCCCTCGGGTCCGAACCCGGACGCCGAAGCGTAGACCAGCCTGGGGTTGATCTTCTTGAGCGTGTCATAGTCCATCTCAAGCCGTTCGGCCACGCCCTTGCGGAAGTTCTGGATGATGACATCCGCGCCCTCGACCAGCTTGTGGGCGATCTCGCGACCCTCGGCTGTCTTTAGGTTGATAGCGATGCCGCGCTTGCTGCGGTTGCAGGTCTCGAAGTAGGCGTTTCTTCCCGCTGGCAAGCCTGCCTCGGCGGACTCCATCCGGGCCACTGCCCTGCCGACGTCGCCGTCGAGGGCTTCGATCTTGATCACGTCCGCGCCCATGTCGCCCATCATGGAGGCTGCCACCGGGCCGAACTGCCACATCGTCCAGTCTAGCACCCTTATTCCAGCCAGAGGCCCCGCCGCTCCGTTATGTCCGTTAACCACCTTCTCACCTCGCGTCTTTGTATGACCTTATTGATTTCACTGTTGCTGTCAGGGGAATCACCCTCACCCCAACCCTCTCCCGTCAAGAGAGAGGGGGCTGTTGGAGGTGGACCAGGGTGTTTATGCGATTACCCTGTTGTTTGCTGTCGTCAGTCTATCACCGTAGGTAGTCTTACCAGTCTATAATGCGGGGGCATCATAGGAAGTATCGTCAATAGGGACGTAAATGTTCCGGATTGGTGGGCAAGGTTTTCACCCTCACCCCAACCCTCTCCCTCAGGGAGAGGGGGCATAATGGGTTCCCGCTTTCGCGGGAATGACAGGATGGGTGGGAATGACGGGATGGTATGGCTTACTGATCTGGGCAATTTCAAGGAGGACATCATGGGCAGGCTGGACGGCAAGGTAGCGATCATTACGGGCGGCGCAAAGGGTCAGGGCGCGGCTGAAGTTGAGCTCTTCGCGTCTGAGGGGGCAGCGGTCGTCTTCGGGGACATTCTCGACGAAGAGGGCAAGCAGGTCGAGGCGCGGGTTGCGGAGCTGGGAGGCGTGGCAGAGTACGTGCATCTCGACGTCACCAGCAACGATGACTGGCAGAGAGCTGTCGACCTGGCAGAGAGCAAGTACGGCAAGGTGGACATACTGGTCAACAACGCCGGCATCTCCATGAGACACGAGGGCATGGACGTCTCGAACGATGAATGGGACACCATGATGGACGTCAACGCCAAGGGCGTATTCCTCGGCACGCGGTACGTGATTCCGGCGATGCAGCGGGCCGGCGGCGGCTCGATCGTCAACATATCGTCGATTGCGGGCATCCTGGGACGACCACTGGCGTCACCTGCCTACGCGGCCTCCAAGGGCGCGGTGCGCGTGTTCACCAAAAACACGGCTGGGCGATTCTCGTCGGATGGGATCAGGGCCAACTCGATTCATCCAGGCCCCATCGACACGGACATGATCAGAGCGGCAACGAACACGGTGCGGCCGGAGACACGCGTCGGTGAGATCCCGATGGGCCGGCTCGGTGAGGCGGATGACATTGCCTACGGCGCGCTGTACCTGGCGTCAGACGAGTCGTCGTTCGTTACGGCGACGGAGCTGGTGATAGACGGAGGGGTGTCGGGGATCAGGCCGTAGGGGTCGCCGGGAGGGGTATTGGTACTTTTCACCCTCACCCCAGCCCTCTCCCTGAGGGATGGTGCTCGTGCTTGTTTGTACGCTTTTGCCTACCCGTGTATTTCCTGAGGAAGAGCGGGTTTCTCAGAACACATCGTCGACGAGGATGCTGAATCCGGGGAGTGTGGGTGAGGCTAGCGTGTCGCCCTCGCCGTAGGTGGCGACGGGCTCGAATCCCTGGTCACCGAGAAGCAGCACCTCTATCGTGTGTGCGTCGACGTCAATCAGCCAGTATTCGTTCACGCCGTGTCGCGCGTACAGTACCTGTTTCACGGTCCTGTCCCGTCCAGCAGTCGATGGGGACAGTATCTCGATGACAAGGTCGGGGCCTCCCCATACCTCAGCCTCGGTGTCGATGTGCATTCGCTCGTTGGAGATGAACATCAGGTCCGGCTGCACGACGTCTGTGTCCGACAGGACCACATCGCGAGGGGCGGAGTAGACCACTCCAAGAGCATTCTCTTCCACAAATCTGGCGATTCGCCATCCCAGTCTCGTGTCTACTGTCTGGTGGTCTCTTCGCGGCGCTGGCGCCAAGATCAGCTCTCCATCGATCAGCTCGTAGCGCTTGTCGTCGGGCGTGTTTATATAGTCCTGGTATGTGAACTTGATTGCAGGATTGGGGCTGGTCATGCTCGCGCTCCTATGGCCTCAGCATACCATACGGGTCTGGCATCCTCAGATGCGGTAGAGGCGTTCGGTGTTGGCTGAGAAGAGGGATTGGCGCTCGGCGTTGGTGAAGTCTGCGGTGATCTCGTCGTAGGCGTTTACGATGGTGTCGTAGTCGCTCCACAGGCTGTCGACGGGCCAGTTGGTGGCGAAGAGACTGCGATCGACGCCGAATGTCTCGATGCAGTGCAGCACGTAGGGCCTGATGCTGTCGACGGTCCAGTTGTGGTCGCCCATGCCGAGGCCGGAGATCTTGCAGATGACTTTCTCAGCCTCAGCGGCGGTCTGCATCCCCTGCTTCCAGTTTCTGAAGTACTCCGGGGTGCGCTCCATTGGGCCGCCTGCGTGGTCCAGGACTATGACGGTGTTGGGGAACCTTGCAGCGAGGTCGCGCAACTTCTCCATGTCCGGCCACTGAGCGGCGATGCTGGCGACAAGGCCGTACTTCTCCATCAGCGCGTAGCCTCGGTGGAAGTCGGGCTCGACGAGGTAGTCGCCGTAGGAGAAGTCGCGCACCCCCTTCATGTTCGGGGACTCGCAGTGGCGTTCGAGCACGGCCTCGACGCCCGGATCGCGCAGGTCGGCGTACGCGACGATGGCGTGTGGGAAGCCGGTCCTGTCGGCGGCCTCCTGCAGCCACTCAGTCTCAGTGACAGGGTCGGGCGAGCCTATCGCCGCCTGGACGTGGACGGCCTTCGTCACGTTCGAGTCGCGCGACACGGCGATGAAGTCCTCGGCGAGCCAGTTTCGCTCTGCCAACCGCCTGGTCTGTGCGCCGAGTACGGGATGGTCTTCGTCCGGCTGCCAGTGGGCGTAAAAGAGCTCCGGGTGACTCATGTCGTAGAAGTGGACGTGTGCATCGACGAAATCCGGCTTTGACATGGCAGCTCCTCGGCTGAGAGTGCGGCGATTATAACCTCTAGCTAATTCATCTCTCAAACAATCTTATGGATATTGCTAACCATAATCACTATATGTGAGAAAATTCACGTAAGCTTCGCCAAAATGTGCCGGAAAATTGCAGGCGAAATTGGTAGAAAAATATGAGAAAACAACCAAATTTGGGAGTATAATCCGAGCGTGCCGAAACGGCCTTAACTGCTATCTGCAATTGCCGACGTTCCGTGATTGTTATTTGGAGGCCGAAAGATGGCAAACGATCATCTGTCGTTAATGGCACACCTAATGCGCAGGGCCGGGTTCGGAGCCACCCGGGACGAACTTGAACGTCGTCTCGCCGCGGGCTACGAAGCGACGGTAGAGGACCTGCTCCACCCCGAGGAGTACGAACCGCTCGACTTCTACGACTTCCTGCGCTATCTGCCCATACAGTGGAAGCCGGACACGCTGAACGGCATGGGACAGTCGGGCTGGGTGTGGCGCATGATCAACACGAAGGCGCCTCTCCAGGAGAAGATGTCCCTCTTCTGGCACCAGATCTTCGCCACCGGTGTCTCGAAGGTCGATCACTATGACGAGGTCATGGATATGGTCGACATCTTCCGTGAGAAGGGCCTCGGGCAGTACCGCGAGCTGCTGCTGGACGTTGCTCACAATCCCGCAATGCTGTACTGGCTCGACAACCACGAGAACCACGCCTCGGCTGTCAACGAGAACTGGGGACGCGAGCTTCTCGAGCTCTTCACCATGGGTGTCGGCAACTATACCGAGGAAGACATCTACGAGTGCTCCCGCGCCTTCACTGGCTGGACGATAAGCCCGAAGCTGCCCAGGTACCACATGGGACGCTGGGACTGGCACTTCGAGTTCCGTCCCGACGACCACGACGAGGGTGAGAAGACGTTCCTCGGCCATAGGGGAAACTTCGACGGCGAGGACATCATCGACATCGTGCTGGCGCAGCCCGCGACTGCGAGGTTCATCGCGAGACACCTGTACGGCTTCTTCGTCGCGGACGAGGTACAGGTGCCGGCGTGGCAGGTGACGCCTCCGCGCGATCCTGAGGCCATCGAGGTCATCGCAAATGCGCTGTCGGAGTCGGACTTCGACATGCGCCACACGCTGCGAGTCCTGTTCAACTCGGACTTCTTCAAAGAGGCCCGCTTCACGAAGGTCAAGAATCCGACCGAGGTCGTCGTCAGCGCGCTCAGGATGGTCGGCGGCGCAGAGCTCCCGAGCCTGCACGTGTACGACTACTGCAACCAGATCACGTACATGGGACAGGAGCTGCTCAATCCTCCGAGCGTCGAAGGCTGGCACTACGGAGTCGAGTGGATCAACAGCAGCTCGCTAATGAAGCGTGCCAACTTCGTTGCCGACATAGTCAGCGAGACTGACCGACCCGGAGTGCGTGACATCATCGAGCGTGTCAGGGCATCGGGCGCGTCGCCGGAGTCGGCTGTGGATGCCTGTATCGACCTGCTCGGACCGATCGCTTTGAACGACGAGACGCGCACGGAACTGATCGAGCACGCCCGGATCCTTGGCGAGTTCGCCTGGGACGAGGAGAACGAGGCCAAGTCGGCACAGCGCGTTGCGGAGTTGCTCCAGCTAATAGTTGCCACGAGGGAGTACCAGTTTGCGTGAGTGATAGGGTTCACGGCCCAGCTGATCGATCTCTTCGGCCCCTTGCAAGTCAGGTCGTTCGCTACGGCGAAAAGGAATCGACATCATGCTCACCAAGATAATTGGCAATCGCGTTTATGACTACAGCCACGTCATCGGGGACCCCAACGAGACGCTTGAGCCGATAGCCCTGGCCATCGGCGACGAGAACGAACTGTTCACGATCATCAAGGGCATCCTTGAGCTGTCCCCCAACGTGACCCGGATCTCTCTGGGCGGCGAGCCCGGCGATGAGCGGATCGTCAACATGATAGGCGGCGGGTACGGAGAGGGTCCGGGACAGTTCGTGTGGCCAACCGGCGTCGCGCTGGACTCGGAGCGCAACATATACGTCACCGACGCCTGGACAGACCGCGTGTCCGTGTTCACCGTGGAAGGGGACTTCGTCCGCTCGTTCGGCACATCGGGAGACGGTGATGGACAGTTCAGGAGGCCCTCGGGCATCGCTATCGACTACAACGACAACGTGCTGGTCGTCGACGCGCTCAACGACCGGGTACAGAAGCTGACGCGAGACGGCAGCCTCATCTCGCAGTGGGGTTCCACAGGCTCAGGTAACGGAGAGTTCCTGTCGCCCTGGGGCATCACTACAGACGTCGAAGGCTTCGTGTACGTCGCCGACTACAAGAACCACCGAATCCAGAAGTTCGATGGCGACGGCGGGTTCGTGTTCGGGCTCGGAAGTCGCGGGACGGGCGACTACGAGTTCGATCATCCGTCGGACGTGGCTGTCGACCCGGACGGCGACATATACGTCTGCGACTGGGCGAACAGCAGGGTCCAGGCGTACGACTCGGGCGGGATGTACATCACCACGTTCATCGGCGACGCGTATGAGTTGTCGAAGTGGCAGAGCGATTTCGTCCGAGCCAATCCCGACGTTCACAAGGCGCGGCGGCGGGTGTACTCGCTAGATCCGGAAAAGCACTTCGCGCTGCCAATGGGAGTCGCGTTCGACCCGCACGGGTCGAGGCTCATGGTCGCCGACACGCAACGCTGGCGCATCCAGATCTACAACAAGGTGCGGGACTACAGCGAGCCGCAGTTCAATATATGAGGGGTTGAACCCTAGAGGCCGGTGTTTATGGGGCGGGTGTCTTCGAGGCCTTCGGGGGTGACTATTACGGAGCGGGCTTCTATGGTGCCGTTCTCGGCGGCGGGGCCTGCTACTCGGACCTGCATTCCGACTTCAAGGTCGGTGAAGGCTCCCTCTCGTGTCTCTAGGATGACTGAGTCTTCGTCAATGGCTATCGGGAGAGGGCCCTGCTGAGTCTCGAGTGTGAATCCGGTGTCGCTCACGCCTGTGACGGTCCCGAAAAGACCACGGTTGGCGCCGAATCCGCCCTGGCCTCCACCGGGGGCGGCCTGATTGGGGCCGAACCCACCCTGGCCACCGCCGGGTGCTCCCTGTCCCCCGCCAAGCCTTCCCAGTCCGCCGCCTCGGAACCCTGTCTGACCCTCGGGAATGATGGTTATCACTCTGGCGAGCGTTTTGCCCTCCAGTCGTTCGCTTACGACCATTACCTGGGTGTCGTCTGCCAGGGCCGTCGGTTCGAGGACTGACGTGACCCTGATGACGGCGTCCGTTCCGACGTTTACGGAGACGGAGGCAAGGTCTGTCGCGACCGTGAGAGAACTCTCTTCGAGGCTCTCGATGGAGCCTGCGACCTGGCTGCCACCGGGTCCGCCGGGGCCATCGCCGAACTGTGATCGTAGCCTCTGGAACGCCTGGCGAGCTTCCTCTTCGCTCAGTTCGCCGCTCTGAAGTCGCTGCCTAAGATCCTGGATCTCTTCTTCAGTCATTGGTGGCTGCTCGTCGTTGGAGCCGCCAGCGTCCTGGCTCGTCTGCACCTGGGCGACTGCCGGTGGAGAGGTGGGTTGCGGCTCGGCCTGGGAGCGCGTGGGGGTTGGGAACTGAGACACGTCCGCGACCTGTGCGGTGGTGGGGCTTACTTCCTGCTCGGAGGACCCGCACGCGAGGAGAAGTAGGAGTATCACCATCCCTGCGAAGATGCTCAGCTTTGCTTTCAATTGATTCTCGCTTTCTGTGGGGGGATGGTGTTGAGGCCACTGCCAGCCTCACTCTGAGGGAGCCAATGGAGGTTGGTAATCGAGGTTTTCACCCTCACCCCAGCCCTCTCCCGTCAAGGGAGAGGGGGTTTGTAAACCAGCAATTCGTTCGTCACCGGATCAAGCCCGGTGCAGGCTCTGAGCTTGTCGAAGGACACCCCCAGCCCCTAGATTCCCGCTTTCGCGGGAATGACGGTTAGTAAATACCTACCCCTATCAGCCCTGAGGGAGAGGGGATCAGTTGAATTAGTTCCAAGGCTGAACATTATGCTTACCTACGAATTCGGGTTATTCGTATCTCAGGGCGTCTATTGGGTGGAGGCCGGACGCTCTGGCGGCTGGGTAGATGCCGAAGAAGAGGCCGATTCCGGCGGACACGGCGAGGGCTAGGATGGCGAATTCGAGACTGAAGCTCGTTGAGAAGGTCTGACTTCCCAAGGAGCGTCCGTCGACAAGGTTGGTCATGCCAAAGCCGAGCGCCGCTCCGAGAAGGCCGCCTCCGATACTCAGGACAGTCGCTTCGGCAACGAACTGGAAGAGGATGTCGCTCCGCTTTGCGCCCATCGCCTTGCGGATGCCGATCTCGCGGGTGCGTTCGGTGACCGACACCAGCATTATGTTCATGATGCCGATGCCGCCCACGAGCAGGGAGATGCCTGCGATCACGCCGAGGAAGACGACGAGCGTGTTAGTCGTCTCCTCCAGCGTCTCGATCGTGCTCTGCTGGCTGATGACGGTGAAGTCGTCCTCGCCGGTTATGCGGTGGCGCAGTCGTAGCACGCCGCTCGCTTCCTCGATGCTGCGGTCGACCTCGTCGACGCTTCTAACCTGGACGTTGATGAGGCTCACCGAGATGTCGCCGGTCGACGTTCGGTCTCCGCTGAGCCGGTAGTACGCGGTGGTTATGGGTATCAACACCTGGGTGTCGAACGTGCCGAACCCGCTGCCGCCCTGGCTTTCAAGAACACCTATCACCCTGAACCTGCGAGCGTTTACGCGGACGTAGTCGCCGACCGGGTCACGGTTCTGGAAGAGCTGCTCTGCAACGTTGGAGCCCAGAACGATTACCTCGTCCCGGTTATCGACGTGGGCGAAGCTGATGAACATGCCGCTGGCGAGGTCGAGGCCGCGGGCGCCGAGGTACTCGGGGGTCACACCGACCACCTGGGCCGAGGTGTTATCCCGGCCGGCAGCGAGTGTCGCGAAGCTGCGGATTTCGGGCGCGGCGGCAACTACGGTCGGGGCGAACAGAGGGTCAACCAGAGCGTCGGCATCGCCAAGGGTAAGCTGCGCGTCGTCTCCCTCAGGCTGTACGAACAGGAGGTTGGTACCCAGACCCTGGATGATCCCGGTGATCTGCTGGGTTGCGCCGCGTCCGATCGACATGAGCGTGATGACGGCAGTGACACCAATGACGATGCCCAGCAGCGCGAGTCCTGCGCGGAGCTTGTTGGCCTCAAGGGAGGCGATGGCTGTCCTAATTGTCTGTAGTGGTGACATTGGTAGATTTGGGCTAGCCGATCAGTTTCTCGGCGGACCGCCTCCTCCCCTTCCTCCTGGACCGCCGAATCCTCCTACGGCGCGGAACGTGGCTCCGATTCCTCCGAACTGGCTCGTGGAGCTGCCGACCACTTCCATGCTGATGAACTCGCCCTCAGCCAGGCCGTCCTCGACCACGATCCAGAAGTCGTCGCTAATGCCGAGCGAGACCTGCCTGTCGACAGTGCTGTCGCCGTTCACCACTCTGACAATCGGGGCCTGCACCGAGCCGTAGAGCGCCTGCAAGGGTATCAGCAGCGAGTCGGTCTGCTCGCGAATAACCACCTGTGCAGTGGCGCTCAGCCCCTCGGGAAGCTGGTTGTTTGCCGAGGACTCCACCCGGATGGTCACCGGGTAGGTCACGACGCCCTGCTGAGAGGTGCCGACGGTGGCAATGGAGGAGACGGTCCCGGGCAGCGTCTGCGTTCCGAGAGCCTCCAGGTTGACGGCCGCGCGCGCTCCCTCCTGCAGGAACAGGACATCGATCTCGTCGACTGATCCGCTGACTTCGACGACTGACGGATCAGCAATCTCGACGGCCTCTGTGTTGGCGTTGACCTGCTGACCGGACTCGATGTTCAGGACAACAACGATGCCGTCGAATGGAGCGCGAAGAGTGGCGCTTTCAAGGTTGACGACCGCCGTCTCAAGAGACGCCTGCGCCGCCACCACCTCGGCCTGTCTGAGTTCGATGTCCAACTGGTCGATGGTGTTGTACTCCTCGAGCGTCGACTCGGCTTCTGCCAGGGACTCAAGCGCGAGGTTCACTGCGGCCTGTTTGACGAGCAGGTCGATTGGGTCAGGGTCCTCGAGAAGCGCGGCGAGGGCCTCTTCGGCATCTGCCAGCATGGCCTGGGCGAGCTCGATCTCGCGGTCGGTAAGACCAATGTCGAGCTCAGCGGGCTGCATGAGCTCCGCCAGTGCAGTCTCGGCATCGAGCAGGTCCACCTCGGCGGTCACAACCGCTGCCTGGGCGGACTCAATCTCCAGGGAGTCCAGCTCCTCGTCGATCTCGGCGAGGTAGTCTTCCAGGTCCTGCTGGCGGAGTTTGAGAGTGTCTTCGGCATTGCTGAGGGCGACTGTCGCATCCCAGATCTTCTCTGACTCCTCAGCCTCGACAGTCTGAAGGTCATCAGTCAGCTCAACGATGGCCTCATAGGCATCGTCGAACTCACCGGTGACACAGTAGCGATTGGGGACGGAATCGTCAGACTCACAGTCCACGAGAATCTCGCCGAGATAGAGCGCCACCCAGGACATCACGATCAGTTCGTCCCAGGGAGTTTCCGGATCGTCGCTCAGTTCGCCCCTGAAGAACTGCTGCTGCATCTCCTCAGTGCGGGGCCCCTCGAAGACGGTCTCCAAGTCGATGTCATGTGCCGCGAAGATGGCCTCGGGGGACTCTCCCAAATCAGGAGCTGGGCTCATGCCGAGCCACTTTACGAAGAGGTCGTTGTAGTCGGCCTGGCCCGTGTCGAGATCTTCTGCGACGGGCTGAATCCGGTCCTCGGCATTGCGCTCTGCGGCTTCGAGGTCGAGCCTTTCGGTGACCAGCGTCTGCTCGGCTGAGTCGATGTCGGACTGAAGCTCGGCTATGCGGTCGCCGATCTCATCGCTGTCAGGGTTCAGCAGCGTGTCGAGGGCGTCTTCGGCGTCCTGCAGCGCCACGCGGGCTGCCGTAACGTCGGCCTTAGCCCTCACGACGTCCTCGTTCGTTGGAGTGGCCAGCGTGGCCTTGTTCTCTATGGCAGTCTCTAGGTCGGCCTGGGCATTCAGGATGTCCAGCCTGGCCTGCGCCAACTGGTCGGCTGCGACGACTCCGAGATCACTCAGCTCCTCCTGGGCATCCTGGAGGGCCTGCCGGGCATCCACCTCGTCAGACTTGGCCTGGGCGATCTGCACAGCCGTGTATGGGCTCCTGGCGTCTTCGAGCGCGTCTTCGGCGGCGCGGACGTCGACCCGCGCCTGGGCTATGGCCTTCTCGAGGTTCGCAACGGTCTCAGCGTCCAGGACTGCGAGCGGGTCGCCGGCAGACACAATGTCGCCTTCAGATACGATGACATCGGAGACTGTCCCCTGCTGGGCGAATGTAAGCGTCTCGCGAGTCGTGTACGTCAGAGTTCCGGTCACGCTGACGTCGTTAACGAGGTCGCCGCGCGTGACAGGGACGAGCTGTGTCTGTCCATCTTCTTCCTCGGCACTCGAGTCGGTCCAGACTCCGTAGCCGTAATAGCCGCCTCCGGCTACCGCGACCAGAACGACCACACCGACCCACAACTTCCACGACCTGAGACTTTCCAAGACTTTCGACAGTGCGGTCATTCCTATTCCTTACACGCAGTTGGCTGTTGATACCCAAATAAGGTAACGGTCTGGCTGTGGAAAAGTTAGGGGGATTTATCTTGGGATAAGGGGTGGGTAGGCGTGTGGATACTCACAAACCGTCATTCTGGCGAAACCCGGAATCCAGGGGGTGGGCGTGTCCTTCGACAAGCTCAGGATGAACGAATTGTCGGTTTACCTATCTCTGTCAGCCCATTAGAGGAGAGGGGCGACAGTGTCCCAAGACTGAGTGGGCGGTGTCCGTGCTTTTCACCCTCACCCCCGTATCAAGTACGGGGCAGGCTCCAACCCTCTCCCATCGAGGGAGAGGGGGTAGATATTCATAAACCGGCCGGAATCCAGGGGATGGGGATGTCCTTCGACAAGCTCAGGACGAACGAATTGCCAGTTTACCTACCCCTCTCAGCCCACCAATGGAGAGGGGGCAGGTTGAATGAGTCTTACGAAGGTCTGCTAGGTCAGAAATACGGGCTGGGTCCAAGCCTGGTGGCCGTTGGAGGAGGTCACGTGGGCGCGGATGTAGCCCTCGTCGCCGGTGGGGGGTAGGCGACTTCGTTGCCCATCCGCTCATCGTGGACGGTGCCGTCTCTGCCTATGAACCTTGTCAGGAAGAGGGAGTCTTTTCTCTGCCGGACCTTCAGGGAGACTTCGTCAGCCGACGACTGTAGTTCGGCCAGGAAGACGCCGGTTGATGAGTAGAACCTGCCGTCTGCCATCACCTCGACGAGGGCGTCGGTCTCCAGAGCTTCGGACTCGACCATCACCCAGCCGCGTCCGGGGTTGTCCTTGTCGAGAGCGAAGTCGTGATAGTGGTGCGAGTCGTCGGACGCGACTCCGAAGATCGGCATTCCGGCGCTCAGGACGTTGTCCCAGATCTCGGTGGGAGAGAGGAAGCCGGGCACGGGCATGGGGAAGTTGTTGCAGTCGTTGGCGGCGTTGAAGACTTCCATGAGGCTGGCGCCGTGCGTCTTCAGGATAGCCTCGTGATCGAACGCCCACTTCCAGCTGGGGTGGTTGATGCAGGATATGCCACCGGCATCGCGGATTGCGTCTATGTTCAGCTGGAGAGTAGCGGCTACGTCATCGCCGTAGACCGGTTCGACGAGGCGGTCAATTCCGATGGCGCCCAGGTGAACAGGGATGACGTCGCTATGGTCTGTCGGAATCGTGACCTCCTCCCCCGGAATCATCAGGGGGCATGAGGAGCTATCACGTCCGCTGCCGTAATCGAGGAGGAAGAGGTGATTGTGTTCCGACAGCACGAGAAAGTCGTAGCCGTGGTCCTTGTACCAAGCAGCTACGACTTCCGGCTCCGCGTCCCCGTCGGACTCGGTCGTGTGAGTGTGAAGGTTGCCCCTGAACCAGGTCTGGTCTTCCAATTGAAGCGCCCCCTTGCTGGGTAATTATTGTCCCAGCATGTTAGGGACGCCAGAGGGGGCGTGTCTATCGGCGCTTAAGCGCTCTCAAAGCTGGCTGCTGTTCAGGAATCCCCAGCGGCAGAGGCCTGTCGCTGTCTGCTTTCCCGATGCTTGATGAACGCCATCGCCTGCCTGACTCCCATCCGGCCGATTGGGCCTGAGGCGTACATGGAGCCGAAGACGACTCCGCGACCAACGAGAAACTCCATCGGCTGGAGGTAGCGACCGTGGGCCTTGTCCTCGGTCCACCACGGGGCGAGGGCTGCCACGCTCTCTTCGGTGACTCCGTAGGCTATCGGGAAGGTTAGGCCTACTTCCTCGGCCATCTTCGCAGCGGTTTCACGGTCCTCTCAATCCCATCTCGTCAAGCTCTTCGAGGCTCTTCTGGTAGGTGGCCAACTGCCGCCTGCAGTACGGTCACCACTCGCCCCTGTAGAACAGCAGCGCGAGGTAGCGTCCGGGGATATCTCCGGGCAGCGACATGGTCGAGCCGTCTATCAGGTCCAGTTCGATCTTGGGAAATCGGTCGCCCTGTACCAGCTTTTCGGTCATGGTGCTTCTCCTTTGTGGGTCTGTGGGGAAGTTTACCCTATCCTGGGCATTTGGGTGGTGTGCGCGTCGAGGTATCTTGCGATAGTGAGCCAGGTTGGTGGGCAGGGTTCTCACCCTCACCCCAACCCTCTCCCTGAGGGAGAGGGGGCCGTTGGTTTCCAATCCTGCGTATCGGGGCAGCTTTCTAAGGTGCTAAACCGGTTACCTCAGAGGTGGGGCGTAGATCTGGCCTCCTTTGGGGCAGTCGGTGCAGGGGGCGCCGGACCAGAGGGCGTTTCTGCCGCCCTCTCTTGGCAGTCCGATTCCGTTCGAACCTAGATGGCGTTCGTAGATCTCGCCGTAGTTGCCGACCTGGGATATGACGTCTGGGCTACGGTGGTCTCCAGGCCCAGGTCTGACTGGCCCCATGCGCCTTCGGTGCCGAGCAAGCGCTTTACCTTCACGTTGTTGCCGGCAGCAAGCTCAGAGACGTTCCCGGAGTTGACCCCCAACGCCTCGCCCTGGATCAGGATGGCCATCGTGGTTTTGACGATGTCGAACCACTGGCTGTCGCCGTGGGGAACGAGAGGGGTAAGCGGCTCCTCAGAGATGATCTCAGGCAGAATCACATGCTCACTAGGTGCAGGGAGGCTGGTCCTGAGAGCGGCGAGCGTGGAGCGGTCGGTCGTGAGGACATCACAGCTACTGTTCGTGTAGGCATCGAGAGCAAGATCGAAGTTCTCGAAGATGACTGGGGAGTACTCCATCTGGTTCTGCCGGAAGAAGTCCTCCATGTTCAGCTCGCTGGTCGTGCCGGATACCGTGCAGACGGAGGCTCCACCCAGTTCGCTCGCACTCGGCACTCCCAGGCGCGTGGGCACCAGGAAGCCCTGACCATCGTAGAAAATCGTTGGCACGAAGTCGCCCCACGCGGCATCGCGCGAGCTGGTCCACGTGGTCACGAAGACGAGCAAGTCTACCTCTCCGGCCTGCATGACGGGGCCACGCTCGGCGGCGTCGATGGTGCGAAGCTCGACTGCGTTTGCGTCGCCCAGGGTTGCAGCCGCAACGGCGCGGCAGAGATCTATATCGAATCCCAGGTGGTTGCCGTTCTCATCGAGGAAGCCGAAGCCGGGAGTGTCGTCCAGGGTCGCGCAGACCACCTTGCCCCGGTCTTCTACCAGCGCAAGTCTCGACTCTCCGGCATCATCGCCAGCCTGGGTGCAGGCTACTGCTAAGATCGCCGTGAACAGTGCAACGGATATAATGGCCAAGTATGAACGCATAGAATTTTTCCGTCCTCTAATTAATTGACTCATGCTAAACCCCTGTATCCGCTAACTATGCGCCGCGCAATCCTCTAGCAGTGATGCGCGTACCATTGTAATCCCTTGCTCCGTAGACATTGTCCATTAGTCGCACAGCTTTTGCGATGCCACAAAAGAATCAAGGAGAAACTATGAATTTCGATTTCGAAAGTCACCTTGGCGCCACTGAGCGTTCCGTATCGTTGCTCGAGCGTGACGGACGTCCCGCCAGCGCCGTCACTATTTCTCGTAGCCTCACCGCGACCGTCGACGACCTGTGGGACGCCGTTACGAACGGCGATCGTATTCCACGCTGGGCAATGCCGATCAGCGGCGAGCTCGAACTCGGCGGTCGCTACCAACTGGAGGGCAATGCGGGCGGCGTAATCACCGAGTGCGAACCGCTGTCGCGCATTTCGGTGACGTGGGAGTTCGCCGGGGACGTAAGCTGGGTGGAGTTGCGTTTCTCAGACGGAGAATCGGGGTCGCCGCAGCTCTCGGTGACGCACACCGCACACCTGTCGCCGCACTGGGACGAGTACGGGCCGGGTGCGGTCGGCGTCGGCTGGGAACTGGCTCTAGCCGGACTGGCACTCCATCTTGAGCATCCGAACGAGCCAAAGCCTGACGAGATGGAATTCGTCACTTCTCCGGATGGAAAGGCGTTCATCACAGGCAGCAGCCAAGCGTGGGGGCAGGCGGCGGTCGCGGCTGGAACGGACCCCGGTGCTGCGACCGCGGCGGTGCGAAGTACGACCGCGTTCTACACGGGTGAAACAGCCTAGAGAGATTGAGGATCCCAACTAATCAGTCACCCTCGTGCTCCGCCCATGGGTCGTAGGAGCCGACGTTCCAGAGCTGGCCCTCTGGGTCGCGGACCGCGAAGAGGCTACCGCCGTATGACTGCTCCTCCAGTTCCATGACGATGTTGGCTCCGGCGTCTTTAACGCGCTGGTAGGAGACTTCGATGTCCTCGACGACGATGTAGGCGCTCTGGGTGAGGTCTCCGGTCGGTGTGGGCGCGACTACTGCGCCTTCGTCGTTCTCACGCTCGGAACCGAGCATGATCATGCCGCTGCCGAGCGTAAGCTGCGCGTGGGCGACTCCGCCTGTGCCATCAGGGACGACGAGGTGTCGCTCGAATCCCAAGACATCGCAGAGCCAGTCGATGGCAGCGTGGGCGTCGCGGTAGCGCATTCCGGGAACGATGTTAGATTGGTTCAAGGTCTCATCCCCAGAGGGTAATCTGTGCATGTAAGCTGGGGTATCGTAGA
The DNA here is from genome assembly GCA_021295915.1 of Dehalococcoidia bacterium. NCBI lineage: Bacteria > Bacillati > Chloroflexota > Dehalococcoidia > Dehalococcoidia bacterium. The sequence goes on along the minus strand of JAGWBK010000026.1, from coordinate 45,013 downwards.
CACTCAGCGGGGGTTCATATAGGTAAGTTGGGGCGCCAAACTTAACAACAGCGCGAGGAGACATGAATTTGAGCCAGGACATCTATCAAGTCGACGCCTTTACCAAGACACCGTTCGCCGGCAATCCGGCCGCCGTGTGCGTGCTGGCTGAGCCGGCTTCGGAGCAGTGGATGCAGGACGTGGCACGCGAGATGAACCTGTCGGAGACGGCGTTCCTCGTGGGCAGCGACGACGGCTACCAACTGCGCTGGTTCACGCCGCTGGTGGAAGTGTACCTGTGCGGCCATGCGACCCTCGCCAGCGCGCACGTGCTGTGGGAAACAGGCGAGGCAAATCGCGAAGGGACTCTCAGATTTCACACAAAGAGCGGCCTGCTATCGGCGAAGCGCGACGGCGATTGGATGGAGCTGGACTTCCCGGCGACGCCTGTGAGTCAGTGCGAGCCACCGGCAGGGCTCCTCGAGGCGTTCAATGAGTCCGCAGTGTTCGTCGGCAAGAGCATTTTCGACTACCTGGTGGAACTGTCCACTGAGGCAGAGGTGCGCGCGGCCGCGCCAAACATGGGCACACTTGCTCAAGTGGACACCCGGGGCGTCATGGTAACGAGCCGGTCCGACAGCCCCGAGTGCGACTTCGTGTCGCGCTTCTTCGCCCCTGCAACGGGCGTCGACGAAGACCCCGTGACCGGCTCGGCCCACTGCGCGCTCGGTCCGTACTGGATGGAACGCCTCGGCAAGGCCGAGCTTGCCGCGCGCCAGGTGTCAGCACGCGGTGGGGAGTTGCGCGTCCGCGTCGACGGCGACAGGGTCCGCATCGCGGGTCAGGCGGTGACGGTGATGCGGGCCACGCTGGTGTGAGGAGTACTGAATAAGCCTTACTTGTACGTGGACGATTCAGAGTCAGGAGGACGGCAATGCGGGAGTGGTTCGAGGACGAGACGTTCTGGGAAGAGCTGTATCCGTTCCTGTTCTCGGAGGGAAAGTTCGATGGCGCGGACGACGAGATAAGCAGCGTTCTCGATCTCGCGGGCCTGCAGAGTGGTGACGTTCTGGACCTGGCCTGCGGGCCGGGTCGACACGCGACCGCGCTCGCGAAGAGAGGGTTCCGTGTTACCGGCTTAGACCTTTCGCCGTTCCTGCTGCGAAAAGCAAAGGGTCTGGCCCATAAGGAGGGAGTCGGCATCGAATGGGTACAGGAGGACATGCGGAGCTTCGAGCGTCCTGAGACCTTCGATCTGGCCATCAGCCTATTCACGTCGTTTGGGTACTTCGACGACAGGCGGGAAGATGTTCAGGTGCTGCGCAACGTGTATCAGAGTCTCCGATACGGTGGTTCACTCGTCATGGAAATGGCCGGAAAGGAGTGCCTGGCAAGAGTCTTTGCGCCTACCGGATCTGAGAAGTTGCCGGACGGCCGGATACTTGTAGAACAGCGGCAAGTGGTAGACGACTGGTCTCGCATCAGGAACGAGTGGATCGTCATAGAGGGTGACACGGCTACCACATTCCAGTTAGAGGTAACTATCTACTCTGGCCAGGAGTTGAAGGACCGGTTGTACGAAGCAGGGTTCAATGAAGTGGCTCTATATGGTGGATTCGACCGGAGCGAGTATGGCCTGAACGCTCGTAGACTAGTCGCCGTCGCTCGGAAGTGAAGAGGTAACTCGCCAAGTGTTAAACGATCAGCGGGACACTTGATGGATAACAAGCTCTTCACGTCCGCCCCATCGCGAGCTAGTGGGAGCGACGGACACAGTCGTGGAATCAGGCAGCGTACGTGACCCAGTCCAAGTACTGGAGACCCGGCACGCAGATAGTCCAGTACGAGATGTGGGGTGAGTGGATCGTCCTGGCACGGCCCGTCACGGTCGTCGAGGATAGCTCGACTCACATCGCACTGTACTCTCACCCGATGACCCCTACAGTTACTCGCGTGATCGAGAATCGCTACGCCCTCGACGTATCCGAACGTATCGACATCTACATGCAAATGCCGAACTCGGGTTTTGGGGAGTTCAGGGAGCAGCCATCACCGGACAACCATGTCCTAACGCTGACTCCTCCGAATTCGTGGCATTCAGTCTGGCTGTTCTGGGACTCTGAGTGGCGGTTCAAGAACTGGTACGTGAACTTTCAAGCCCCGATTCGTCGGCTACGTCGTGGAATACAGGTCCATGACTATGCTCTCGACATTCTTGTACGTCCCGAAATGACTTGGTCGTGGAAAGACATGGACGAATTCGAGGAACTGATCGCGCGAGGATTCTTCACAGATGAGCAGTTATCGTCGATTCGGAACGAAGCCGATCGAATGATAACCACCATCGAGAGCAGGGGACGGCCTTTCAGCGATGACTGGGAGAAATGGCGACCAGACCAGCGCTGGCCAATTCCGACACTTCCCGAAGACTGGGCCAGACTAGGTTAAACAGCTCTTGAACTTCGACTGTAAGGAACTACTAGATCGCTAGGGTGTTGACCTCTACGCCTGCTCGGCGAAGTGGGGCTTGAGGTGTGGGTAGAGGCTTTGGTAGCGGTCGTAGGCATCCGCGTACGCGGTGGCGGTCTCTGGGCGTGGCTCGGCGCGGTCGAGGGGTGTGACCCACGCTTGGCAGGCACCTCTGACCGACGGGAATGCGCCGGAGCCTACTGCTGCAAGCACCGCGGCTCCGTATGGGGCGCCGCCTGACGGGCCGACGGTGACGACGGGTACGCTGAGAGCGTCGGCCTGCATCTGACGCCAGAAGGTGCTGCGCGCACCGCCGCCGACTGCCACGGCCTCGGTTGCGTCGACTCCAAGGTTCCTCATCAGTTCGAGCGAGTCCCGTAGAGCAAAGACCACTCCCTCCATCACGGCGCGCACGAGGTGGCCTCGATGATGCCCTGTGTGCATGCCGACAAAGGCTCCGCGCGCGTTCGAGTCGGCGTGAGGCGTGCGTTCGCCGGTCAGGTACGGCAGGAACGTCAGGCCGTCTGCTCCCGGTGGGACGCTGTTGGCCTCGGCGGTAAGCTCGTCGTACGTGGGCGGCGTAGCGTCGAGAGCAGACAGCGTCCGTCTGAACCAGTCGAAGGCCGCGCCTGCGGACAGGACGACTCCCATGAGGTACCAGGTGTCGTCGTCGGCGTGGTTGAACGAGTGGATGCGCATTCCGGGATCGACACTGGGCTGCTCGATTGGAGCGACCACCGCGCCGGAGGTGCCGATGGATGTCTGCAATGCGCCCTGCCCTACTACGCCAGATCCAACTGCGGCCGCGGCGTTGTCAGCGCCTCCCCCAACTACGGGTGTGCCCTGCCTCAGGCCGAGGGCCTCCGCGGCGGACGCGGTGAGTTCGCCGGTCACGCTTGCAGAGCCATGCACGGGCGGGAGTATCGAAGGGTCGAACTGCAGCGCTGTGATCATCTCATCCGACCAGCGACCCTGTTGCACGTCGAACAGCAGGGTGCCGGCAGCGTCGGAAGGCTCGGTGGCCTTCTCGCCGGTCAGGAGCAGGCGCACATAGTCCTTGGGCAGCAGGACTGAGCGGGTCTGGGCGAATGTGTCGGGCTCCTCGTCGCGCACCCACAGCAGTTTGGGCGCGGTGAATCCCTCGAGAGCGGGATTGCCCACCAGCCTGCGCAGACCGTCCGTGCCAACCGTGTCGGTTATGGAGCGACACTGTGCGGTGGTGCGGACGTCGTTCCAGAGTATCGCGGGTCTCAGCACATGGTCTGATTCGTCGAGAAGCACCGAGCTGTGCATCTGCCCTGAAAGCCCGATCGAGCTGACTTCCCGCACGCCAGCCTGGTCGCACGCGGCCCTGACAGCGTTGACCGTACCCTGCCACCAATCGGACGGGTCCTGCTCCGCCCAGCCCGGCCTCGGAACCGACACCTCGAGGGGCGACTCGGCCTCTCCGACGACGGTCCCATGTTCATCTACGACAAGCGCCTTGACCGCGGTGGTGCCGATGTCTATTCCGAGGTAGTGGTGCGGCATGGTGTTTGTACCTTGATCCCTCATGCGTGAGTGGACACCTTTGTTTCTAGAACCGACTGTAATGGTACTGGATGTGAGACCGATCACTTGACTCAGCATAATACCTGACATGCGTAGCCCAACTTGACATTATTGCGATAGAATATCCTTACTGACCAACAATGTCAGAACATTAATGGGAATCGTTCGCAATTCCCTTCTCGAGAGCGGCTTAGGGGATCCCATGCAAGAGTATGAAGTTGGTGGCATTGATCCGAGACTGCTAGGTCGCCGAATCCAAGAAGCGCGGAAGGCGAGGGGGCTCACTCAGCAGGAGGTGGCGGACGCTCTTTCCCTGGCGCGAACGACGGTTACGGCCCTGGAGAAGGGCGAACGGCGGGTCCGCCCTGACGAGATAATAGATATGGTCGGTCTCTTCGGTAGAACGGTGAGTGACCTCGTCGGCTCCAGGGAACCGATATCGGACTTTGCCGTTCAGTTTCGCACTGCAATAGGAGCAGCTGGGTCGCGTCAGGCCCAAGAGGATATGTCTGAGGCTGTCAGAGAGTTCCAGACACTGTGTGAAGACTATCTGTACCTCGAAAACTTGAACGGGTCGACTCTTCGCCAAAATTACATCCCGGAGTATTCGATCAATGTCACTTCGCCTGAAGACTCGGCAGAAGACGTGGCGTCGGCGGAACGCAACAGATTGGGCCTTGGAGACGGACCGGTCCTGAACCTCAGAGAGATGCTTGAGAACGACGTCGCCATGCGCGTCTTCTCCATGAAACTGCCATCGCGAGTCGCTGGAATCTTCTCATACGCGCAGGAACTCGGGGGCTGCATCGCCGTAAATGCTCAGCACCCGGAGGAACGTCGCAGATGGTCGATGGCCCACGAATATGGACACTTCCTGACTAGCCGGTTCCACTCGGAGATTTCGATACTGGGTGTGTACAGGCGTGTTCCGGTACAGGAAAGATTCGCTGACGCTTTCGCTGGTTGCTTCCTCATGCCGGCAGCGGGTCTGAGACGCAGATTCAACGAGATGTCTCGGGCCGCGGCGGGCGAGGTGACCATGGCGGATGTAGTCCGTATCGCTGATTACTACTTCGTATCGATCGAGGCGGTTACACTGCGCCTGGAGGAGCTGCGCCTCCTTCCGGGAGGAACATGGGACAGGCTCAGGGACAGAGGGTTCAGGGTGCGAGAGGCCCAGGAGCAGTTGGGGCTGTCACGCCGCAACGACAGCGACCAGTTGCTCCCACTACGTTACCAATTCCTCGCTATCCGTTCTTATGAAGAGGGCCAGCTCACGGAGGGAGAGTTATCTCGACTTCTGAGGGTTGACCGGGTATCTGCAAGGCGGACAGTACAGAGGTTGACCCACACGCCGCACCTTTGTGATGAAGGAGACCTTGAATCGCTGTCCATCGACCTCACCGGCAGCCTCCTCGGATAGTAACCTCAAGGTGAACAGGCAACCGTGACTAACCCCACTGGGTGTCTTGTATTGGGCGCCAGTTGTCTCCTCAACCTGTATGCAACCGGGTGTCTCCGAGAGATCACCGTCGCAATCGACGTACGGCTCCAGGTAGTTCAGTATGTGCTCGAGCACGAAGCGATCTACACATGGATACCCAACACCGAAAGTGGACACGATGAGCCAGTACCCGTTGACGTATCTCCCCTGATAGCTGACGGTTTGATCCACGTCATCGACCTTGAACGCACTGTTGAACGGGCCACATTCGTCGAACTGGCTACCTTGGTTGACGACGGCGAGGCCGTGACCGGTGCACTCGCCTTCCATAGAGGATGCTCCGTGGCGACTGACGATCGCAAAGCCCGTCGGGTGTTTGGCGAACGCATTCCTTCTGTACAGCTAGTCTCCACTCTGGAACTTCTGAAACTGTGGGCCGACGTTGGTCACGTTACAGACACTGACTTGCGTACCGCCATGATCGCAATGCGGTCGGGAGCTAGCTATATTCCCAGGAGCAGGGATCCTCTCTTCGAGTGGTGGTCAGCGATCATAAGATAGTTTGATCTCACAGGGAGAGCAGTGACCGTTACGTGACGCCATAGAAAGACATGTCTGTTCTGAGACTGGGGCAGTTTGGTGGGTGAACGAAGACCTGCGGGCGAGACGCCCGCGCTCCAATCACTTACCGCCCGGTTCCAGAGATTGGGGCAGTTTGGAGGGCAGTGTTTTCACCCTCACCCTAGCCCTCTCCCTGAGGGAGAGGGGATAATTGGGTATCCTTCTACCTTCCGGATCCCCTTGACAGTGGCGGGTGCCTTGGCTACTGTTCAATGTAGGGGTAGTTACCTCAGGAGGATGGCATGAAGAAGGCGTATGAGCTTCTGAAGAAGTTTTCGGCCAGCAAGATTGCGGCTGGAATGGCCGTCTTCGCGTTCGTGTACATGATCCGGGGCACCGGCGCCGCTGGCGTCTGCCCGTTCTGTGGCGGCACCGGCTTCCATCCCTGGGAGTGGGGAGGATTCGGAGGCATCTAGCCCTCGTCCCCAGCCTCCAACTAGCTCCTTGCGGCCCTCACCTTTTCGAGCATCACGGGCGGCAATGGAAATACCCAGCCTCTGTTCGTGATGATCTCACGCGTCAGTGCAGCGGGGACCGCCACGATTATCTCCGGCTCTATGGAGAATCTGCCGTCGAACCCTCCTAACGCGCTCCTCGCGTGGATTCCGGCAAATCCGCCTGCGTCGACGCCGTTCTCGGCATAGCTACTTTGCGGTCCGCCAAAGACCGAGTGCCACCTGAATGAGAAGCCGTTCGTGACAGCGGGCGCGGCACTGCTTGCTCCGCCACCCGGAGAGACCACCATGCCCAGCGCCTTCACGGTGTACAGGACGTCGTTGAGGTCGCCTTCACCGCCACAGCTCAGTGTCCAATGAAGCCTGCGGATCAGCACGTCGGCCGCATCCTGCGCTCCCTGGATGCCGTGCTGGATGCGCTCTCCGTCGTCGTTCATCGGAAGGGATCCGCCGGTCGTGCCGGACAGGTACACAAGGCCGCTCTCGTGGACGACAGCACCCGCTATTCCCGCTCCCTGCAGTGACACGACGTCCTCGTCGAAGCTGCCGAGCGGAATGCCGATCTCACGTATCCGGTCGTAGACGTCGTGGCTGCGTCGGAGCTCGTCGGGCAGCAGCGCTTCATCGTAGAACTTGCTCATGTTCGATTCCTCCTAGAATTAAGACGGAAGTGTTAGCTTACGCGCACGTACTTGTCCACGCTGTGGCTTGTCGTCAGTCCGAGATATATGTCGCCCTGGGAGTCGACCCATAGGCCGTGGGCGTGGCGAAGAAGGTCCCATCGGGCCAGCACCTCGCCGTCGCCGTCCCGGATGGTGAGGCGTGAGGGATTGTCGTCGGCGGCCTGCTCGCAGATGTAGAAGTTACCGTCCGAGCCCTGCGATATGTCATTCGGCCCACCCATGCCGGTCCACATGGTGATGAATTCGCCGTCGCCGTCGAATATCTGGATGCGGCGATTGGCGCGGTCGCAGACGTAGACCTTCTCGTCTGCATCCACCATCAGGCTGTGCGGCAGGTGGAACTCGCCCGGCGCTGAGCTCCCCGGCGTTCCCCAGGACTTGATGAACTCGCCATCTCCGGTGAACTTGTGAATCCTGCTGTTTCGGTAGCCGTCGGAGACGTAGATGCTGCCGGAGGGACCCTTCACCATCTCGGTGGGATAGTTGAACGGCCCGGCGGCCCGGGGGACCATGTCGCCGGGTCCCTCGCATCCTGTGTCGGAGTGAACGCCGCGTTCTCCGATCACCAACAGTGGCCTGCCCTCCAGGGTGTATGACACGGCGACGGAGTCGTCGCGGTCGGTCAGATAGACAACGTCGTCGCTGATGCTCATGCCGTGCGGAGAGTTGAAGGCGCCGTGTCCCCATGCGTTCAGATAGTTGCCTTCTTTGTCGAAGACGACCACGGGGGGATCCGTCCTCTGAAAGACGTAGAGCCTGTCCCGCGAGTCGGTAGCGACAGTGCTGACTACATCGAAAGCCTCACCGTCGGGAAGCTTGGGGAAGTCCTGGGCGAGTTCAAACGTGAGGGTATCTGTGCCAACGGAAGTCATGAGTCATCCCCCAGGGTCAGGTGAATCAGGCGGAGAGTGTCGAACGCCGTAGAGTGTAGCACTGGATTGGGGACTAGGCTATTCGGCGCGGCAGGACTCGGCTTTCAGGCGGTCATGGGGATGCTGGTGGCGGTGGCCGCGTACGTTACGATCATCGTCTCTGCAGTATTCCAGTTGGCGCTCACCGCAAAGCTCTCTGTGCTGCGGCGCATCATTACCCCGACCGTGTCCGGCACCAGAAGTACCACAACGTGGATATTGTCACTGTCCGGGTGGAAGGGTCGAGACACGTTCACTCGGAGAGCCTGAGTGAAGTAGGATAGGGTCATCCCCGCAAGCACATCGGTGCGCAGCAATGGAGACCCGACATGACTACCGATATTCCACACGAAGTACATGGTGACGAACTCCCGCAGCGGGTGACGCCACGCACAATAGCCGTCGACTGCGAGCACGTCGAGAAGATGCTCCACAAGGGGACTCGCGAGCAGTTCGTGATCTACTGCGACGAGCCGGAACGGATGGGTGGAGAGGACGCCTATCCCCCACCGCTGACGTACATAACCTCCGGCATCGGGTTTTGACTGCTAACCCAGTTGAAGCGGTACGCTACAATGAGAAAACTCCCGATCACCAAGGCCCGCGTCCACGTTGAAATGGACTACTACCTGTCCGGCTCTGTGCTGGCTGGAACGGTCACCAGCGGGGTTACCGAGGTCCACTCCGAGTTCGAAGTTGTCTCGGACGCTCCCGAGGAAGAGGTAGCCTACGTCATTCGCCTCGCGAAGCAGGGTTGCTTTGCCGAGAGGCTTGTGGAGACCGCCGTGCCCATAAAGAGCACGCTCAAGCTCAACGGCAAAGAGGCGACAAGCTACCTGGAGTGAGGTTCAGGGATGGCTGCTGAAGAGAGGGTCGTCTGCGAGACGCCCACTCCGGGTAAGAAGCCGACACGAATCCACAAGTGGAAGTACGACCTGCTTAGAGGTGTCATCCTGGACATCGTCGGCGGCAGCTCTGAGGGCGTGGAGTTCAGGGACCTGCCTGGACTTGTCGAGGGGCGGCTCAGTCCTGAGCAGCTGTCGGACCTCGGCTCTGTTTCCTGGTACACGACCTGTGTGAAGCTCGACATGGAGGTCAAGGGGGACATTGCGAGGGTGGCTGGGGCCAGGCGGCAGAGGCTGCGGGTGGCTGGGTAGATTCAGGCGGGGTTTTCACCCTCACCCCAGCCCTCTCCCATCAAGGGAGAGGGGGCAGTTGAGTGCGGGCTAGGATTCACCCTCACCCTGAACCTATCCCATCAAGGGCTTATAGGGGTATGTGTCACAAACCGTCATTCCCGCGGAAGCGGGAATCCAGGGGCCGGGGGTGTCCTTCGACAAGCTCAGGACGAACGAGTTGTCGGTTTACCTACCCTGTAAGCCCATCAAGGGAGAGGGGGCTGATGGATGCGGGCGGGACGCCCGCGCTCCCGGGTATGGACCTGGTACAGGCGGTCGTGGTGCGGAAATGTGCGGTCACGGGGTATAATCCGATTGATGGCCGTCGTGACTGTGGGCAGTTGCCAGTCGCGCGGGCATTTCTGACCATCACGCACCAGGAGACATGCTTATGTCCAGCAACGAATTGTCACAGATGGCACACCTCATGCGGAGAGCAGGGTTCGGGGCCACGCGGGACGAACTCGAGCGTCTAGTCGCCGCTGGCTACGAGGCGACCGTAGAGGACCTGCTTCATCCCGAGGCTCACGAGCCGGTGGACATCTACCAGTTCCTACGCTACTACCACTTCCAGTGGAAGCCAGGCACCCTCGGGGGTATCGGCCAGACCGGCTGGGTGTGGCGCATGATCAACACCGAGACTCCACTCCAGGAGAAGATGTGTCTCTTCTGGCACCAGATCTTCGCGACGGGAGTATCGAAGGTCGACCACTACGACGAGATCACCGACATGATCGACATCTTCCGCGAGAAGGGACTCGGCAAGTACCGGGACCTGCTCCTGAAGGTCTCCAGGAATCCCGCGATGCTGTTCTGGCTGGACAACCACGAGAACCACGCCACGGCGATCAACGAGAACTGGGGCCGTGAGCTTCTAGAGCTCTTCACCATGGGAGTCGGCAACTACACCGAAGAGGACGTGTACGAGTGCTCTCGCGCCTTCACGGGCTGGACGATGACGCCCAAGCTGCCGCGGTTCCACATGGGACGCTGGGACTGGTACTTCGAGTACCGCCCCGACGACCACGACGACGGCGAGAAGAACTTCCTGGGACACACCGGCAACTTCAACGGCGAGGACATCATAGACATCGTGCTGGCGCATCCCGCTACGGCGAGGTTCATCGCCCGGCACATGTACAGCTTCTTCGTCGCCGACGAAGTCCAGGTGCCCGCGTGGGAGCATACCCCGCCACGCGATCCTGCAGCCATCGAGGTGCTCGCAAATGCGCTGACCGAGTCGGACTTCGACATCGAGCATACGCTGCGGGTGCTGTTCAACTCCGACTTCTTCAAGGAAGCCCAGTTCACCAAGGTCAAGAACCCGACCGAGGTTGTCATCGGCACGCTGAGGATGGTCGGCGGCGCGGAGCTAGCCGGTCCCGAGACATTCGACTACTCCAACCACATCACGTACATGGGGCAGGAGCTGCTCAACCCTCCGAGCGTGGAGGGCTGGCACTCGGGCGTCGAGTGGATCAACAGCGGCTCTCTGATGAAGCGCGCCAACTTCGTCGCCGACATGGTCAGAGAGTTAGACCGCCCCGGAGTCAGCGCGATCATTGATCGGGTGAAGACCTCGGGCGCGTCGCCGGAGTCGGCTGTCGATACGTGCCTGGACCTGCTCGGTCCCATGGTGGTGAAGGACGAGACCCGCGAGGAGCTGATAGAGCACGCCTCGACCAACGGTGACTTCACATGGGACGACGCCAACGAGGCGGATTCGGCCCGGCGGGTGGCTGAGCTGCTTCAGTTGATAGTTGCCACGAGGGAGTACCAGTTCGCTTAGGAAATACGACCGTCGTTCCGGCGGAGGTTGGGACCCAGGGGGTGGGGATGTCCTTCGACAAGCTCAGGACGAACGAATTGCCAGTTTACCTACCCCTCCCAGCCCCCAGGGAGAGGGGGTCAGTTGAGTGAGTTTCAATCGCAATAGCTGGATCTGCACACCCCTTCCAGTCCTTAGCGAGAGAGGGTTATTCAGATCAAGGACCAGGAATCAGACCAATGATGCTAACGAAGATAGTTGGAGAACGAGTCTACGACTTCAGCCACGTGGTGGGTGGTCGCGACCAGGTTATGGGTCCGCTCGCGGTGGCGTTCGGCCGGGACAATGAGATGTACGCGGTCGTGTCCGCACTTGGCGGCGGTCGCGGGATAACGAAGTACACGGTCGGGCTCTACCCAGGCGAGGAAGAGATGGTCCAGCGCATCGGGGAGTCTGGACAAGGACCCGGGCAGCTGATGTGGACCTCGGGCATCGCGCTCGACTCGGACTACAACATCTACGTCACAGATGCCATGACCGATCGGATATCAGTGTTCTCGGAAGGCGGCGAGTTCCTCCGCTCGTTCGGTTCGTCGGGCGACGGCGAGGTCCAGTTCAGCAGGCCGTCGGGCATCACGATCGACCAAGACGACAACCTGCTGGTCGTGGACACCATGAACCACCGTGTCCAGAAGCTCAGTCGCGATGGCCGCTACCTGTCCGAGTGGGGCAGCGAAGGGTCTGATCCCGGCCAGTTCAGGGCTCCCTGGGGCATCACGACCGACGCAGACGGCTGCATCTACGTCGCCGACCACCTGAACCACCGCATCCAGAAGTTCGACGCGGACGCCGTGTTCATGTTCGAGCTGGGCAGTAAGGGCTCTGGCGACTACGAGTTCGATCACCCGTCGGACGTCGCCATCGACCCGGACGGTGACATCTACGTGTGCGACTGGGCCAACCACAGGGTGCAGGCATTCACCGCCGACCGCGAATACGTCACGACGTTCATCGGCGATGCGCAGGAGCTGTCGAAGTGGCAGCTGGAGTATGTCCGCTCCAACCCGGACGTGTACAAGGCGCGACGCCGCGTATACACGCTGGAGCCGGAGTGGCGCTTCGCACTGCCCTCAGCGGTCGAGTTCGACAGTCGCAACTCCAGGCTGATGGTGGCCGACACCCAGCGCTGGCGCATCCAGATCTACAACAAGCTCCACGACTACGACGACCCGCAGTTCAATATTTGAGGGTCTAAGTCACCCCTTGGCCTTCATGAGCCAGGGTTGGTCTTTGGCTGGGCTTGTGAGCCAGGTCTCTACTTCGGACTGGTGTTCGGCGGGGACCTCGACTCCGAGGCCATCGGCGAGGCGGGTCATGAAGTTGAACGTGCATGTGATCAGCACGACGGACAGAATCTGCTCGTCGGTCAGGCCGTGATCTCTGAGCGCTATGACATCGGACTCTTCCATGGCGGCCGGCTCGCGTGTGAGCTTGGTAGCGAAGTCCAGCATGGCCCTGGTCACGGGGTCCAGGTCGGCGTTCCTGTAGTCGTGCATTACGTGACTCGCCAGTTCGGGATCGTCCGAGACGTTACGGAGCAACGCCCCGTGAGACATCGTTCAATATCGGCACTCGTTCTGGACGGACACCACGGCAGCTATCGCCTCTTCCTGCGTTCGACTGAGCGAAGACGATCCGAAAGTTATGGCGCCGTTCAGGTTGCTAACGGCCTTCATCGCACTGGGGTTGACGGACATGACGTTGATGACATTGGCCGGGTGCAGTCGTTCTTCGGCTTCACGTATCCATGACATGGTGGGGTCCTCCCTGCTCTACTCTCTGGTCAGGTGGGTCAGGTGATACAGACATGTGTGGGATGCGATTCAAGCTCTACCTACATTGTACCGCTCGCATCGAGTGAGAGCATTTCGAATAGTGGCGGCTGGCCAGCTTTGTGTAACACTTTGTTCACGAGTCGGTAATAGACTTTTTACCTCTGCGAAATAACTTTGTAAAACTTTTCACATACCCTGATACGTGAAGCATTATTCCTGCATCAGAGTATGACCACAGAGACCGAAGCACCAAAGAAGACCACGGCCACCCACTGCCCATACTGCGCTTTCCAGTGCGGGATGAACATCTCTGGCAGTCTCGAGCAGGCCGTCGTCACGGGCAATGAGGCCTTCCCCGTCAACAAGGGCGCTCTGTGTGTAAAGGGCTGGACTGCGGCGGAGACGCTCTCCCACCCCGAACGGCTGCGCACCCCCCTGATTCGCACCTCGGACGGTCAACTGAGGTCGGCGAGCTGGGAAGCTGCGATGGACCACATCGAGGCGGCCATCAGGGAATCGCAGTCGAAGTACGGCCCCGAGTCGGTCGGGATGTTCGGCGGCGGTTCTCTCACCAACGAGAAGGCATACCTGATGGGCAAGTTCGCACGGGTCGCCCTCAGGACACCCAACATCGACTACAACGGGCGGTTCTGCATGTCCTCGGCAGCCGCGGCTTCGATCAGGGCCTTTGGAATCGACAGGGGACTTCCCTTCCCAGTGGAAGACATCGCTGGGGCGAAGACCATCCTGCTCGTCGGCAGCAACGCAGCCGAGACGATGCCCCCCATAATGCAATACTTTGAGAGGCAGCGCGCGGCAGGCGGCAGACTGATAGTTGCTGACCCCCGTCTGACTCCCACGGCGCAGAAGGCCGACCTTCACCTTCAGCTCACCCCCGGCACCGACGCAGCACTGGCCAACGGGCTGCTCCACGTCATGATCGTCGAAGGGCTGATCGACGAAGACTACATAAGAGAGCACACTACGGACTTCGAGCTTGCGAAGGCGAGTGCGGGATCGTACTGGCCTGACAGGGTCGAGCGCATCACCGGCGTACCGGAGATGCAGATAGTCTGCGCAGCGCGGATGCTGGGCGAGTCCCGTTCCTCGGCGATGATACTCACCGCGAGGGGAGCCGAGCAGCAGGCGCAGGGAGTCAACAACACACTTTCGTACATCAACATCGCGCTCGGGCTGGGGCTGGTCGGCAGGCCGAACAGCGGATACGGCTGTCTCACGGGACAGGGAAACGGCCAGGGCGGACGGGAGCATGGACAGAAGTCCGACCAGCTGCCCGGATACAGGCTACTCGCCGATCCCGAGGCTCGCCGTCACGTCTCCGACGTGTGGGGAGTGCCCGAGTCGGAACTGCCGATGCCCGGGCCATCAGCGTATGAACTGCTCGACTCGCTTGGCCATGAGGGGGCCGTTCGCTCGCTCATGGTATTCGGCTCCAACGTGGTCGTGTCAGCGCCGAACGTCCTGAACGTGGAGGCGAAACTTCGCTCCCTGGACTTCCTGGTAGTCGGTGACTTCTTCATGTCGGAGACGGCGGAACTCGCCGACGTGGTGCTTCCCACGGCGCAGTGGGCCGAGGAAGAGGGAACGATGACCAACCTGGAGGGGCGCGTCATCCTGCGCCGCAGGGCTTTCGATCCCATTCCCGGTGCGAGGGACGAGATCGAGATTCTGTCCGACCTCGCGAATCGTCTCGGACGCGGCAGGTACTTCGACTTTGAGAGTCCCGAGGAGATATTCGACGAGCTGCGACGCGCCAGCGCCGGAGGTCCGGCGGACTACTCGGGAATCAGCTACGAGAAGATCGAGAAATCCGGAGGCGTGTTCTGGCCCTGCCCGGACGAGGCGCATCCCGGCACGCCGAGGATGTTCGTCGACGGCTTCCCGACTCCCGACGGTCGCGCACGGTTCCACTCCACCGGATACAGTCCGTCCGCCGAGATGCCGGATGCCAAGTACCCGCTCTTCCTGACTACGGGACGGGTGATGGCACAGTACCAGTCGGGTACGCAGACACGCAGGATAGGAGAGCTGAGGCGCATCGCCCCCAGCCCTCTCGCGGAGATACACCCTTCAACTGCACGGTCGTACGGTCTTGCTGAGGGCGCAAATATAACTCTAACCACCCGGCGCGGGTCCGCCGACTTCAGGGTGCGGCTAAGCCCGGGCATTCGGCACGACACAGTGTTCGTGCCATTTCACTGGGGCGGTCGGAAGGCCGCCAACAGGCTTACCAATCACGCGCTCGACCCGATAAGCCGCATGCCGGAGTTCAAGGTGTGTGCTGTGAGGGTCGATACGCCTGAACGTAATCATGATCCAACTTAGCGAATTAACAGGGGTGGGTGTTCGTGTTTTTCACCCTCACCCCCGGATCAAGTCCGGGGCAGGCTCTAACCCTCTCCCTGAGGGAGCTGACAGGGGTAGGTATTCGCAAACCGTCATTCCGGCGAAGGCCGGAATCCAGGGGATGGGG
>JAGWBK010000026.1:27409-29533 GCA_021295915.1 Dehalococcoidia bacterium | reverse complement strand
ACATGGAAAAGCAGAAGCTGGTTGTAATAGGCAATGGAATGGCCGGTGCGAGGCTGGTCGAGGAGGTTTTGGCGCGAGGGGCTGGGGACCAGTTCGAGATATCCGTCTTCGGAGACGAGCCGCGAGGTAACTACAACCGCATCCTGCTTTCGGGCGTTCTCTCGGGGACCCACGATCAGGACGACATCTACATCAACCCGATGGAGTGGTACGAGCGGAACGACGTAAAGCTGTACGCGGGCGTCCGCGCCATCGGCATAGACCGCAGGGCCAAGACGGTCTACGCGGCGGGCGGCCACCTGGTGCCTTTCGACAAGCTGGTCATCGCCACCGGAAGCGTGCCATTCGTGCCGCCGATCGACGGACTCTACGACGACGATGGGTCGCTCAGAGAGGGAGTGTACGCGTTCCGCACACTCGACGACTGCGCGAACATGATCGAACGCACCGAGCACGTGAAGGACGCCGTCGTGATAGGCGGCGGCCTGCTTGGACTCGAAGCGGCGCGCGGGCTGCTGACACGCGGACTGAACGTTCACGTGGTGCATCTCGCATCCTACCTGATGGAGACGCAGCTCGATTCGCAGTCCGGGGACCTGCTCAGAGATACCCTGGAGCAGATGGGAGTCACGTTCCATCTCGAGAAGCTGACCACTGACATACTTGGCGAAGACCGCGTTACCGGCGTCCGATTCAGGGACGGATCCGAGGTCGACTGCGGCATGGTAGTCGTATCGGCGGGCATCAGGCCCAACGTGGACGTGGCCAAGATATCCGGCCTGAACACGCGTCGCGGGATCCTGGTCAACGATGATCTGTCCTGCAGGAACGACCAGGACATCTACGCCATCGGCGAGTGCGCCGAGCACAGGGACGTCACCTACGGCGTCGTCGCCCCTCTATGGGAGCAGGCGAGTATCCTGGCAGACAGGCTGACGGGGCGCAATCCAAACGCGCGCTACTACGGGTCGAGGGTCTCGACCAAGCTGAAGGTGATGGGCGTCGAGCTCGCCGTGGCCGGAATCAAAGAGCCTCGGGACGAACAGGACGAGGTCGTCACCTACGTCGAGCCCGGCCAGGGCATCTATAAGAAGCTGATAGTAAGAGACGGTCACATAGCCGGCGCGATACTTCTCGGCGACGGCATGGCGGCCCCGCGCCTGCTGCAGGCGTTCGACAGGGACGAAGCGCTCCCGGAGATGCGCGCGGAAATGCTGTTCCCGCTAGCGCCCGATAGCGTTGGCACCGATATCGAGTCGCTGCCCGACCAGACCCAGGTCTGCAACTGCAACGGCGTCACCAAGGGCCAGATAGTCGAGGCGGTCAACGGCGGGCATCGCAGCTTCAAGGCTGTGTGCGACGCGACACGTGCCGGGACGGGATGCGGATCGTGCAAGCCGCAGATACAGGCGATCCTGGAGTTCGCCGCCGACGGGCTGGTCGCCGAAGACCCATCCGCGAACTACTACGTGCCGGGTGTGCCGATGAGCAAGCCTGAGCTCGTTGATGCGGTGAAGGAGCTCGAACTCAAGAGCGTGTCGTCGGTATTCGAGGAGCTGGCTGAAGGTCGCGAGGACGCCGCCAGCAAGGTCGGACTCTCCTCTCTTCTCAGGACGATCTGGGGCAGCGAGTACGAGGACGAGCGGGACGCGCGATTCATCAACGACAGGGTGCACGCCAACATCCAGCGCGACGGCACGTTCAGCGTCATCCCGAGGATGTACGGCGGCATTACGACTCCCGCCGAGCTGCGCCGCATCGCCGATGTGGCCGAGAAGTACGAAGCAGGGATGGTGAAGATAACCGGCGGTCAGCGCATAGACATACTGGGCATCCCCAAGGAGCACCTGCCGGACGTGTGGCGCGAACTCGATATGCCCTCCGGCCATGCCTATACGAAGGCTTTCAGGACGTGCAAGACGTGTGTCGGCACCGACTTCTGCCGCTTCGGACTCGGAGACAGCACGACACTTGGCATCGACATCGAGAAGCGATTCCAGGGCATGGAGATGCCGCACAAGGTGAAGATGGCCGTGTCGGGCTGTCCGCGCAACTGCGCCGAGGCGACCGTGAAGGACGTCGGCGTGGTGGCGGTCGAGGGCGGCAAGTGGGAGATATACGTCG